>SCQP01000017.1 GCA_004299485.1 Acidobacteriota bacterium | reverse complement strand
CGCCGCTTCGGGCACGCCAATCCAGTGGAGCCACTTCGCCGCGGCTTCATAGTTCCAGGCCGCCAGCAGGATGGCGGCAATCGTGGCCGCCATCATCCAGATTTCGTAGAAAAAGCCCTTTACCGCAGCCGTCACGATCGAGACTGCGACGATGAGCAAGAGGATGTAATCGAGCAAGTTCATCGGCTCGCGCCGCTGCTGGCTAGGGCCGCGATCGCCCGCCTCCCGATGGTCGGCTTTGGACGGGGCACCATCGAAGTTCGCGGCGATCTCAGGCGCCGAGATTGCGGCCGGATAGCTCCTTGTACGCCGCGCGGTACTTTTCGCTGGTGTGCCGCACCACCTCGTCGGGCAACGCCGGCGCGGGCGGCTGCTTGTTCCAGCCCACCTGCTCCAGATAGTCGCGTACGTACTGCTTATCGTAGCTCTCCTGCGCGCGGCCGGGTGCGTACTTGTCGCGCGGCCAGAAGCGCGATGAATCCGGCGTGAGCACTTCATCGGCCAGAATCGGCTCACCCGTCGCGTCCACCGGATCGCGGCCAAACTCGAACTTGGTGTCGGCCAGAATGATGCCGCGCGTTTCGGCATACGCGGCGGCGCGGCTATAAATCTCCAGACTCAGCCGCTGCAATTGCGCCGCCGGTGCAGCGCCGATCAACTTTTCGACCTGGGCCATGGTGATGTTTTCATCGTGGCCGACGGTGGCCTTGCTCGAAGGCGTAAAGATCGGCTCCGGCAGCTTCGCCGACTCGCTCAGTCCGGCCGGCAGCTTGATGCCGCAGACCGTGCCCAGCTTTTTGTATTCCTTCCAGCCCGAACCGGACAAATACCCCCGCACCACGCACTCGACTGGAAACATCTGCAACTTTTTCACCAGCATCGAGCGGCCCTCAAGCTGTGTGCGCTCGCCCTGCACCGCCGCAGGAAAGGCCTTCACATCGGCTGAAATCAAATGATTGCGGCAGACGTCACGCAGATAGTCAAACCAGAACAGCGAAATCTGCGTGAGTACGTGGCCTTTGTCGGGAATCGGCGTCGGCAGCACCACATCAAACGCTGACAGACGGTCGCTGGCGACGAGTAGCAGCCGGTCGCCGGCATCGTACAGGTCGCGGACCTTGCCGCGGGAAATCAGTTTCAGACCGGAAAGCTGCGACTCGACGACCGTTGGTGTAGGCATTTGTGAACTCTTGCGAGGCTTTCATCTTCTCCGCTTGCGCCATCGGCTGTCAAGCACCCCGCGCCACCATCGCATTTGCCGTCCACCCGGCACGGCGGATGGCTGAAAGCGGATGGCTGATAGCCGTATCCTAATGAATGAGGCAGCCATGAACCCACTCCAGCAGCTACATGAATTCGGCCAGAGTTTCTGGTATGACAACATCCGCCGCGACCTGCTGCGCAATGGCGAGCTGGCGCGCATGGTGCGCGAGGATGGCCTGCGTGGCCTGACTTCCAACCCCACGATTTTCGCCAAAGCCCTGGAGCACGGCAGTGATTACGACACCGCCATCCGCCACGAATGGACTAAGGCTCCCGCCGACCTGTTCATCAGCCTGATGGTGGATGACATTCAGCACGCTTGCGACGTCCTGCGCCCGGTCTTCGACAGTGCGGATGGCCACGATGGCTTCTGCTCCATCGAGGTCTTCCCCGATCTCGCCCGCAACACCCAGGGCACGATCGAACAGGCGCGCATGCTCTGGAAAAAAGTTGGCCGTCCGAACGTGATGGTCAAAATTCCTTCCACGCCCGAGTGCATCCCGGCCATCGAAACCTGTCTCGCCGAGGGCATCAACATCAACATCACGCTGATGTTCGGCTTCGATAGTTACCAGGCGGTAGTCGAAGCTTTCTTTTCGGCTCTGGAAAAGCGCGTTGCCGCCGGCCAGCCCATCGACAAGCTGGCCTCGGTCGCCAGTCTGTTCGTCAGCCGCGTGGATACCAAGGTCGACAAACGCCTCGACAAAAATCCCGAGTTGCACGGCAAAGCCGGCATCGCCAACGCCCGGCGTATGTACCAGTATTTCCAAAAAACCCTTTCCGGGCCGCGCTGGGAAAAACTCTTGGCTAAAGGAGCGCATCCGCAGCGGTTGCTGTGGGCCTCGACCTCAACCAAGAACCCGAAATACCCCGACACACTCTATGCCGAGGCGCTGATCGGCCCGCACACGGTCGACACCATGCCCGAGGTCACTATCCAGGCCTACCGCGACCACGGCAAACCTGCCAACCGGTTGCAGGAAGCCATGGATCATTACGACACTGAAGTAAAGGCGGTGCTCGATGCCCTCGCCAAAGCCGGCATCGATATGGACCAGGTCGCGCGCGAGCTTCAGGACGAGGGTGTGGACTCGTTCCAGAAATCCTATGTCGAGCTGATCACCGGCCTGCGCCACAAAGTCGCGCGCGTCAGCCAGGTATTGGTTGGCCCGCAGGCGCAATTGGATGCCGCTGCCAAAGCCCTTGCGAAGCTCGACGGCCAGAAGGCCGGCGAACGCATTGGGAAGCACGACGCCAGCTTCTGGAGCACCGATAAAGCCGTGCAGGCGAAAATCGCCAATCGTCTTGGCTGGCTGGCGCTGCCCCAGAGCATGCAAGCCAAGGTCGATGAAATTCAGGGTTTCGTGCAGGGCTGCCAGAAGGACGGCTACTCCGACTGCGTGCTGCTGGGCATGGGCGGCAGCAGCCTGGCGCCGGAGGTCTTCAGCAAGGTCTTTGGCGCACGCGCCGAAGGTGGCAAAGGCCTGCGGCTGCATGTGCTCGATACCACCAATCCCGACCAGATTGCACGCATTGAAAAAGAAGTCACGCTCGCCAAGACGCTCTTCCTGGTGAGCAGCAAAAGCGGCGGCACGCTTGAACCCAACAGCCTGTTCGCCTACTTCTGGTCCAAGCTCGCCGACGGCCGCCATTATGCCGCCATCACCGATGCCGGCACTTCGCTGCAAAAACTCGCCGCCGATCACAAGTTCCGCAAGGTCTTCACCAATCCTGGCGATATTGGCGGCCGCTATTCGGCTTTGTCATTTTTTGGGCTCGTTCCGGCGGCGTTGCTGGGCGTCGATGTCGCCAAGCTGCTGCGCCTCGCGCAAGACATGGCCGAAGCCTGCGGTCCCGACATTCCGCTGGCGCACAATCCGGCCGCACAGCTTGGCGCCGCCATCGGCGTTTGGGCACGAGCCGATTCCAAACCGCGAAAAGACAAGCTCACGTTCATTACCAGCCCCGAGCTGGCGAGCCTGGGCTCATGGCTCGAACAATTGCTGGCCGAAAGCACCGGCAAGCTGGGCACCGGCATCGTGCCGGTTGCGGGCGAAGCACTGGGCAAGCCCGGCGTTTACGGCGACGATCGCGTTTTCGCACAACTCGGCCTGGGCGGCACCAACGACGCCACCGGCGCTGCCTGCACTGGCCTGAGCAGCAATGCGCCCGTCTTCCAGATCGGCCTGCGCGACCGCTACGATCTCGGCCGCGAGTTTTTCCGCTGGGAGTTCGCCACCGCCATCGCCGGCGCGGTGCTGGAGATCAACCCCTTCGACGAACCCAACGTGCAGGAGAGCAAAGACAACACCGTGCGCGTGCTGGGCGAGTACCTGAAAGGCGGCGATGCTGCCGCCGGCTTCACCGCCGTACCCACGGCGCGCACCGGTGCGTTGCAGTTTTTCGCTCCGGCCAGCAGCGCCAAAAAGCCGTTGGACGAGTGGCTGGACAAAGTCAAACCCGGCGATTACATCGCCATCATGGCCTACGTCGACCGCAACGACGACTGGAACAAAGCCCTCGAGGCACTCCGTCTCGGTTTGCGTGACCGCCTCCACGTAGCGACCACGCTCGGTTTTGGCCCGCGCTTTCTTCACTCCACCGGTCAGTTGCACAAGGGCGGCGGCAACAATGGCGTCTTCCTGCAGATCACCGCGCCGCCCAGGCAGAACCTGCCGATTCCCGGTCAGAAGTACGGCTTCACCACGCTGCTGGCGGCGCAAGCGATTGGCGACTATGAATCACTGGCCAAGCATCAGCGCCGTCTGCTGCGCGTCGATCTCGGCGCGGATGCCGCTGTTGACCTGAAGGAACTGGCCGCGGCGCTGGCGCTGCCGCAGGGCGCGCGCAACGAGAATGCCGCAGACTAGGCATCCGCCATGGCCACCACGACGACCACCGCCCCCCACCCCCTGCGCACCGGCATTCGCATGCAGCGCACCGCGCCGCCTTGCACCATGGTGATATTCGGCGCCTCCGGCGACCTCACGCACCGTAAGCTCATGCCCGCGCTCTACGCGCTGGCGCGCATGCAACGGCTGGCGCCCACCTTTCATGTCATCGGCGTCGCGGATTCGGACTGGACCAGCGAGGACTTTCGCGACCAAATGCGCAAGGCCATCGAACAGTACGCCACGCCGGATGACGGGGAGGGAGGCTCCGGACAGCTCGATGACGCGGTATGGAATTCCTTCGCGGGGCGGATGCAGTTTCTTGGCGGCACGTTCGACCATCCCGATCTGTTCCAGAAGCTGGCCACAATGCTGCGCAAGCTGCCCCAGGGCGGTGGCAACGTGCTGTTCTATTTCGCCACTCCGCCCAGCCTGATTGCGCCGCTCGCCGATCAATTGGCGCGCGCCGGCCTGAACCAGTTTTCGCCGCAGGGCTGGACGCGCATCATCGTGGAAAAACCGTTCGGCCATGACCTGGCCAGTGCGCGGGCCCTCAACCAGCATCTGCACCGGAATTTCAAAGAAGAGCAGATCTTCCGTATCGACCACTATCTCGGCAAAGAAACGGTGCGCAATCTGATCGTCTTCCGCTTTGCCAACGGCATCTTCGAGCCCATCTGGGACCGCCGCTATATTGACCACGTGCAGATCACGGTGGCCGAATCCATCGGCATCGAGCGCCGCGGCAAGTATTACGAAGAAGCCGGCGCGCTGCGCGACATGGTGCAGAACCATCTCATGCAGGTGCTATCGATTGTGGGCATGGAGGCGCCGGTGCGCTTTGAGGCGGGTTCGGTGCGCGATGAAAAGATCAAGCTCATCCGCTCCATCCGGCCGCTGTTGCCACCGGGCGCGGCTACCTACGACAGCGTGGCCGTGCGCGGCCAGTATGGCCCTGGCCTGGTCGATGGCGAGGAGGTCAAAGGCTACCGAGAAGAGGCCAATGTGGCGCCCGATTCCAACCGCGAAACCTTCGTCGCACTCAAGCTGATGATCGAGAACTGGCGTTGGGCGGGTGTGCCGTTCTATCTGCGCTCGGGCAAGCGTTTGCCCAAGCGTGTCAGCGAAGTCGCCATTCAGTTCAAGTCCCCTCCGTTCCTGATGTTCCAGGATGTGTACCCGGAAACCATCGAGGCCAACGTGCTGGTCATCCGCATCCAGCCTGACGAAGGTATCTCCCTGCGTTTCGAGGCCAAAGTGCCGGGCACGGATATGCGCCTGCGGCCAGTCAAAATGGACTTTCAGTACGGCACCAGCTTTGGCGAGCCGCAGCCGGAAGCCTATGAGACGCTGCTGCTGGACGCCATGCTGGGTGACGGCATGCTGTTTGCGCGCTACGATATGGTGGAATCGGCTTGGACGCTGACCACCCCGCTGCTGGAGGCGTGGGAGTCGACGCCGGCGCCGGAGCTGCCCAACTACGCGGCGGGCAGTTGGGGGCCGGAGGCGGCCGAAGAGTTTATTCGCAAAGACGGGCGCGAATGGCGGCGTCCGTGAGGGGATGGCGAGAAGGGGGCGGCGATATGCAACTGGAATGGCGCGCGGGACGCATTGCCAAACTCGAAAGTCAGTGGCGTCAGCTCCGTCTGCCCGAGGCAGAGGGCATGACGCAGCCGCGGGCATTGGCGCTCAATCTGATTTGCCGCGCGCACGATGAAGCCGACGCCGGGCGCATCGCGCAGCAGCTCTGGGATCTGGGACCGCACCATCCGGCGCGCGTTTTTCTGATCGCACCGGGCGATGCCGCAGTGCGCGTGTGCGTGGCGGCCCATCCGGGGGGCTCGGAGATGGTGTCCCTCTGTGGCCTGCCCGAGCGCATGCCCAGCATCGTTGCTCCGCTGCTGGCCTGTGACTTGCCGGTATTGCTGCTCTGGCGCGCAGGCGACCCCAGCGGCAACGGAGAGTTCATGGCCTGGGCCAGTCTCAGCGGACGCATTCTGGTGGATGCGCATCGGCTACACTTGCCGGCGGCGCGGCTGACCCAACTGGCGCAGTCCATGCCGGGCAACACCACCATCGGCGATCTCACCTGGACGCGACTGACGCCCTGGCGGCATCTGGTCTGCCAGGGTCTCGAAGGCGAGCTGGCCAATCCCGCCAGCATCGAAGCCGTAACCGTTTCCGCCGGAGGCATTGGCGATCCTGCCGACAGCGGCGGCAGCCTCGCAGCCACTATGATGGCCGGCTGGATGGCGCAGAAGCTGCAATGGCAATCCGGCGAGCGCACCCGCGAGGGCCTGCGACTCAACCGGCCGCAAGGCGCGCCCGTCTTGCTGCGCTTCGAGCCGGCCAGTTCGCACGAATGCCTGCTGAAGCACATCATCATTGAAGGCGGCTCGCCGCGCACTGTCGTCGCCATCGAACATCGTGGTCCGCATATCGGCATCACCATCCGCCAGGGTGAAGCCGTCGTGGGTGAATGGACGGGCACGAGCGCCGGCGACATGCTGCTGCGCGGCGAAGCCGCCACGCTCTCCGAAGAACTCTCGATTCATCGCGCCGACCGGCTGTTTCAGCTAGCTCTCGAACGCGGTTTGGCACTCATGGCCGGCTGGGAAGCCGCCGCCGCATGAGCGCGGCGAAGCGAGCAGTACAACTGGTCCCATCGATTTTGTCCGCCGACTTCGGCTGCCTGGAGCGTGAACTTGCTGCCGCCGCAGCCGCCGGCGCGGATCGGTTTCAGGTCGACATCATGGATGGCCATTTCGTGCCCAACATCTCCATGGGCCCCATGTTCGTCGCCGCCACGCGCCGTTTCACCACCCTGCCCATCGAAACCCATTTGATGGTTTCGCGCCCCGAACAATGGGTGACGTCTTGCGCCCAGGCCGGCGCCAACGTCATCATTGTCCACGCCGAGGCAACCGTCCACCTTCACAGTCTGCTCGCCTCGATCCGCAAAGCCGGCGCCCAACCCGCTGTCGCCCTCAACCCGGATTCACCGCTGGCGCTGATCGAAGAAGCGCTTGATCAAGTCGCACTGGTGCTGCTGATGACGGTCGAGCCCGGTTTCGGCGGCCAGGCATTCATCAGCAGCGTGCTCCCCAAAATCGCCCGCCTGCGCCAAGTGCTCGACGCCCGCGGCCTCGTCTGCGACATCGAGGTCGATGGCGGCATCGAACCCTCCACGATTGCCGAGGCTCGCGCCGCCGGCGCTAACATCTTCGTCGCTGGCAGCGCCGTCTTCGGCCATCCTCAGGGCGCCACCGCCGGTGTTAACACCCTCCGCGCCGCCCTTGGTTAAGGATCAGGGGCGCTCACCAGGTCAGCCGGCAGATCCAGATCCAGCGCGTGGCGCAACGTCACCAGCTCAGGGGCGGTCAGGCTGTGCTGCTGTTGCAGTTGCGCCAGGTACTGCTGGCGCGCAGCGGGCGCCATCGGGCGCAGAGAATGATAGGCCGTGCGAAAGGCGAGCTGGTCGGCGGACGGCATCTTGCTGTACTGCGCGTAGACCTGCCGCAGGCCCGCTTGCTGTTGCGCAGTCAGCTTGCCGAAGGCCCGCAGGTGCCGGATGACGCGCTTCTGTTTCTGTGGCGGCATGGCGTTGAGCCGCTTCAGCCTGCGCAGCATTTTCTGTTGCGTCTCCGGCGAAAGGCGCTGAAAATCCGGATTCTGCCGCAGCCGTTGTTCGCTTTCCGGGGGCGGAAGCTGGGTGAGGCGATGCAATCCCGCGCCGGGTGAGGTCAGCCGCGGCGGACTGCGGCGATGCGGCCGTTGCGCGACGACCGTCGCCGCCGCCAGCAGCACCAGCAGGAATACGCAACTGCCTCGGCTCCATCGCAACACGGCTTACTCCGGCTGGGATGCTTCCGTAGCCGAGGAGGCAGGCAGCATGAGAAAGTCCAGATGCTCGATGAGGTCGGCATTCCGGCTAAGCAGTTGCATGTCCTGCATCACCGCGATTTGCTCCACTGTGCGCGCAGCCGGTGCGGGCGTCAGCGGCCCCAGATAGACCAGCCCCGCCAGCACAGCCGCGGCGGCTCCGGCGGCGACGACGCTGCGCCACACGCGCGACGCGCGAACGCGTTCCTGGACCCGCTGGCACAGGGTCCGTTCCGCATCGACGCCAGCGGCGCCTGGAAGCGGCGTCGGCGGCTGCCACTCGTTCAACAGTGAATCCAGACTGTCCCATTCCGGAAGATTCATAGCAAATCCCTCAGTTCGCGGCGCAAGGTTCCGTAAGCGCGGAACAACAAGGATTTCGTGGCACTGACGCTCAGCTCCAGCACCCGGCTGATTTCTTCGTAGTCGAATCCCTGATACTTATTCAAAATCACAGCCGCACGCTGGCGTTCCGGCAGCACGGCAATGGCCTGCTGCACCCGCAGACGGCGCCGTTCCGCTTCGCCAAACGCCAGCATCGCCTGCTCCACATTGGGGTGCAGGTCGGCCTGCTCGCGCTGCCGGCGGCTTTCTTCCGCATCCTCTACTTGCGCCGGAACCGCCAATTCGTGGCGATGATCGCGCAGATAGTTCAGCGCCAGCCGGTGCACGATGCGGTACATCCAGGTGCTGAAGCGCGCGTCCGGACGGTAGCGCTGCCGGTGCTGGTAGACGCGCACAAAAGCATCCTGCAGCAGCTCCTCGCTGGCGGCGGCGTCGTGCACCATGCGATAGATATAGCCCATCAGCGGGCGCCGGAAGCGCGTCACCAGCTCTTCAAAACAGACGTCTTCACCGGCCTGAAAGCGCAGCATCAGCGCCGTATCGACGTCAATCGCCGCTACTGCTCCATCCAGAACCGCTGCGCCGCTGCTGAGCACGCCATCCCCCGGCAACGGTAACCCGAGCGGCGGCATCAAGTTGCGGTCGTCAGGCACTTTGTTTCAGTTGAAACTGACTTTCGGCGGCGCTTTGCGGTTCGCCGGCGCGGTCTCGAAGTAGGCGTCGTTGTAGTTCATCCCCCCCCAATGGGCGATGATGTTGTTGGGGAAGGTCTGAATGTAAGCATCGTATTGCTGAATCGCCAGGTTGTACTGCCGGCGCGAGACGGCAATGCGGTTTTCCGTTCCCGTCAGCTCGTCCTGCAACGCCAGAAAGTTCTGATTACTCTTCAGGTCGGGGTAGTTCTCGACGATCAACAACAGCCGGCTGAGCGCACCATCCAAATGGTTGTTGGCCTTCATCTCTTGCTGCGGCGTGCGCGCTCCGCCCAGCTCGGCACGAGCCGTGGTGACTTCGCCAATGACCGTCTGCTCCTGCTTGGCAAACCCTTTGACCGTATTGACCAGATTAGGGATCAGGTCGGCGCGGCGCTGGATGTTCACATCCACTTCCGACCAGCTCTGCTTGACAGCCTCGCGCATCTTCACCATGTTGTTGTAGCGGCCGGTAAAGCTGGTGGCGAAACCGAGAACGACAAGCACGATCACGATCACCGCGATCAGCCATGGCTTGGCTGCACCTTGTGTACGATGGCTTGGCATTATGGTTGGCTGGCCTCCAGCGCGCGCTCCACTTGCATCATGATAGCGAGATATTGGGCAAACAGTTGCCGCAATGGCTCCAGCTTACCACCCTGGAGCCGTCCGCCGGATTGCCGTGCTTGCAGCACCTCCTCCAGCGGCGCGGCAGCAAATTGAAAGCGCTGGGCCGCCGCCGCCAGCACCTTGCGCTTGTCGACCTCCCACGGCTCCCCGAGAGCCGTCAGCGCGTGCCGGAACAGGGTCAGAAAACTGCTGACCGAGTCGAGCAGAGTCGCCTCCAGAGCCTTGGCGTCGCGGCCGTGCACCATATACGCGCCGCGCAAGCGCAATATGCTGGCGCGCAGGTCGTGCTCCACCTGCAAGCGATGCAGCTCAGGATACTTGGGGATGTTGCCAAATAGGTCCTCACCATGCAGAACGCGGTGATGCGCGGCAATGTCGGAAAATTCGATGGGAAAGACGTCGGCGGAATCGTTCCATTCGTCGCGCGCCCACATCACCAGCGGCGGGTGGCCCTGGTCTTTCCACCACTTCGCCGCCGGCGCGCCGACGTCCAGCGTAGACGCATCCAGGCGGTCCAAAATCGCAAGCAGATTGATGCCGCTGTGTTTGCTCTGGTGATTGCCGCCCGCGGCCGAACCATAGGCAATCAGTAACTGCAACCGCGCGCCGTAGATCTCGCGCAGCCAAGCCGTGATCTTTTCCAGCGCCTGCTCAGTATCTATCTTTCCCATGGCCTATTCCGATCCGCCCACCTCGCAAGCTGATTAGCTGACACGCTGACCACCCTTCTTCACCAACTCCCGCCCGCTCCGCCGCCGCCAAAACCGCCGCCGCCGAAACCGCCGAAGCCTCCTCCGCCACCACCGCCGAAACCGCCGCCCCAGCCGCCGCGATTGCCGCCGCCAAAGCCGCCGTTCATCATGCTGAAAAACACCAGCGGCCAGAAGCAGCCGCCACCGCGGCCGCGCATGGCGAACGCACCGATGATCCAGATAACGATTAAAAAGACGATGAAGCCCAATTGGCCCGCGGGCGACGGCCCCCCGCGCGCATCGCGCAGGCTGCGGCTGGGCAGTTGGCCTTGGGCACTCATGGCCTGTAGCTGCTTGGCCGCGCCCGGCATGCGCGCCGCCAGCGTCGTCTCGATCTGCTGCAGCATGCCCGCGAAGACGGCGCCGTAGCGGCCCGCCCGCAGCTCAGGCGTCAGGTCGCGCATCCAGGTGCCGACATCAGCATCGGTGATGTAGGGTTCCAACCCGTAACCCACCTGGGTGAAATATTTCCGGTCGTTGACCGCCAGCAAGATCAGCAGGCCGGTGTCCTTATCCTGGCCATTGGCGGCAACTTTCGCGCCCACGCCCCAATGCTGGGCGAGCGCATAGGAGTAGTCGAAAATGTCGGTCTGCCCGGTGGTTGTGACCGTCACCATGGCCACCTGAACCTTGAGCGCCTGGTTCAGAGCCTCGGCCGCCTGCTCGAGCTGGGACGCCGCATCGGGGCTGAGCACATGTGCGTAGTCGTTGACGAGCCCTTGCGGCTTGAGACTGCTGGCAGCAGGAACCGCCTGCGCCCGCAGCGCCACCGTCACCAGCAGCGCCACCACAATGAGGCCGACCCTTTTGACGCGCAAGCCCATATGAAAGAAAAGAGTAGCACCCCTGCCCCCGCCGTTCCCTGACAGCCTAAGAACACATGGGCACCACCCAGCCAGCGCTATTTGGCCCGGCAGCGGCGAACTCCAGCGGACTCCGCAATTCCGTCTTTGCCGGCAACCGCGAGCTGCCCGTTTACCGCTGGGTGCCGTGGGTGGCCGGATTCTCCGCGCACTTCATCGACGACTGCCCTTCGCAGTACCTTCCTGCAGCCGGCCGCGCCGATTCATGGGTGCCTGCCGCCGTCATCGTTCTCGGCAGGAACCGCCTTCGGCGAGATCGCCGAACTTGCCGGTCCTAGGTTCGAAGAGTTGGAGCAGCAGTTTCCAGCACATGAACAATCTTCGGAGCAACAGGTCGAGGCGTTCCGCGCCACTCCCGGCTGAGTGCAGCCTATCCCATGCGAGCGCTGATTCGCGCGCGCCTCCGGGCCATCACCATGTTTGCCGAAACCCTGGCAGGTGCCCGTCTCGTTGTTCCAGATCGGCTTGAGGGTGGTTCAGATTCCGTGAAATAGGAACTGCAGCAGCGCCAGCACCCCGACGCCGAGGAAGACGCAGAAGGCCATGCCAATGCCGGACTCGCGGTTGACTTCTGGAATCAGGTCGGTGGCGGCTACGTAGAGCGTCACGCCGGCAGCAAACGGCAGCGCCTGCGCCAGGCTCATGGGGTACAGCAGAATTATGCCGACGCCCAGGACCGAAGCACCGCCGATGCCGGCCGCTGACAGCAACGCGGCGCGATTGCCGCGTCCGGCCGCCAGCATGACCGAGGCGATGGTGAATCCCTCCGGAATTTTGTGCATGAAGATGGCGATGAATATCACCCAGCCCAGCCAGCTCGAGACTAGAAAGCCGCTGCCGATCGCCACGCCGTCGAAAAAGGTGTGAATGCAAAGCCCAGCCAGCACCGACCAGGGCAGTTGGCCTTGCAGGAAAGCGCCGCCATGCGTCTCTTCTCCGAAGTGAAAGTGAGCGACAAAACTGTGCTCGACCAAATGGACGAGCAGGTAGCCTCCCAGCAACAGGAACGGCGTGGTGGTGGCATTGAGCTTCCAGCTTTGCGGAACCATTTCCAGCAGTGCGGTGCCGAGCATGAAACCGGCCCCGATAGCCACGAAGTAGCGCAAGTACTGACGTTCCCAGTCGCGCCCGGTAAGCACCAGGCCGCCGAAGATGTTGGCCAGCGCAGCCAAAATGCCAAGCGCCAGAGCCCAGATGTACGCAGCGGGCATAGAGAGGTCAAGGTTAGCATTGTGGCTCGCCACTTTTTGCCCTGGTCGCTCCCTTTGGTCGCTTGGAGTGCGGGCTTCGATTCCTGGCAGGGTCCGCCCGCTGGTGCTCAGAGCTCCTCCAAGCTGCCGCCAATGGGCAACGGGCCACGGCCAAAGGGCAACTAACCGGCGCATGGAGAGAACAACCGAACAGCTACTTACGTGGGCACCGCTGGGGTTCGGCGTGGCACTGATTTTGAGTGGGCACAGGCGGCTGGGGTTCCTGCTGGCGCTGGTGTCGCCGGTCACCGCGATTACGCAGCATCCCCGCGCTACGCGGCGGGCGTTGCGGCGGGTGCCCAAGGCGGTCGCCAAAGCCGGCAAGGAGATTGGCCGCAACGTTGCGTGTGGGACGAAACAGGCGGGCAAGTCGATCGGCTGGCTGGCAAGCTGACCGGTTATCGCACCCAGTGTGGCGTTAACGTACGCACATCGGTGACCGGATCGGTCGAGATGCCGATGCGCAGGTAGGGGTGTGGGAGGCTGACCTCGAGGCGCTCGCCCCACTCAATGGCCACCAGCTTTTCTTCGCCCGGCGGAGGCGGAAGCAGCACATCCTCCAGTCCAAGTGTATCGAGCTGCGCGCCGCTTTCAACCCGGTAGAGATCGAGGTGAAGCATCCAGCGGCGGTCGCAGCGGTATTCGTGAACTAACGTGTACGTAGGACTGGCAATCTGGTCCTCGCGCGCCACGCCCCAGCCTACGGCGACGCCCTGCATCAGCGTGGTTTTGCCCGCGCCGAGCTCGCCCACCAGCACCAGAATCGTGAAGGGAGGCAGTTGGGTTGCAAGCTGGCGTCCCCAGGCGCGAAGGTCGTCGGCGGTGGCACAAGTCACAGGATTCATCGGCTGCGCGTTTCCATGATAGCGGCAGGAAGCGCAGCCGTGATGTCGCCGGCCAGCAGACCCATTTCGCCGGTACGGGCGGCAGCCGCGTCGCCAGCGCGGCCGTGCAGATAGACGGCAGCCGCCACGAGCTCCAGTGCGGGCGCCGCGGGAAACTGCGCCAGCAGACCGGCCACCACGCCCGTGAGCACATCGCCCGCTCCTCCGGTGGCCATGCCGGGATTGCCCGTGGGGTTGACAAAGGCATTGCCGCTGGGATCGGCAATCAGGCTGAACTGACCTTTGAGCACCGCGACCGCCCCGGTTTCCGCCGCCAGCCGTGAAGCGTAGTAAAGCCGGCGCGACTGCACATCGGCGGTCGAGGTACCGAACAAGCGGGCCATCTCGCCCGGATGCGGCGTCAGCACGCCGTGAGCGGGTCGCAATTCCGCCAGGTGCCCGTCGAAGGCATTGAGCCCATCGGCGTCAAGCACACAGGGGAGCTTGCTGTGCTGGATCAAATGCCGGGCCAGAGCCGCCGCTTCTGGATCCTGCGAAAGCCCGGGGCCGACCGCCAGCACCGTGGCCGGATGCAGCAGCCGATCGAGTGCCTCGGGGCTGAGTGCGTGGAAATTGGCTGCCCCGGTTGCCGTTTCCGGCAGCGGTTCGGTCATGAGTTCCGGCCGTGCCGCGGCCACTAGCGGCAGCACCGAAGCGGGCACGGCCGCCGTCACCAGACCTGCGCCGGTGCGCAACGCGGCCGTCGCCGCCATGGCGACCGCGCCCGACTTGCCGAGCGAACCGCCGATAACGAGTACATGGCCGTAAAGTCCTTTGTGGCTGTCGCGCGGCCGCGCGGCCAAAAAAGGCCGGCAATCGCCCGGTGTGGTCCGCCGCAAATGCGGCCCGCACGCGGCAATGACCTCTTCGGGCGAGCCGATCGGCGCCACCGTGAGCGCACCCACGGCAGCGGCGTAGCGCGAAAAATACAGTCCACGTTTCGGCGCCGTGAAGGTAACCGTCGCAGTCGCACGCATCACCGCCGCATCCGCGGTTTCGACCGGCCCTTCCCCATCCGCTCCCAACCCCGAAGGAATATCGACTGCCAGCACCGGCCGCGCGTAGTCACGGTTCAACTCTTCCACCAACTGCCGCAGCCACCCCGCCAATGGCCGCAGCAGGCCTGTGCCAAAGAGCGCGTCAACTATGAGATCGCACCCGAGCAAGCCGGCGCGCTGCCCGGTCCAGGCAGCGGCGGAAGTCAGCTCGACCGGCTTGACGGGTAAGAGCCGCAGCGCCGCCGCAGCATCTCCGCGCAGCCGGTCTGCCGGCGCGCACAACAGGCACAACACATCGACGTGGCGCTCGGCGAGCAGACGCGCCAGCACCAGGCCGTCGCCGCCGTTATTCCCGCCGCCGCAGACGATCCCGATGCGGCCCTCCAGCGCACGCGGAAAATCCCGTTCCAGCCGCTTTTCTACCGCCTGTGCGGCATGCAGCATCAGCTCCGGACCGGCAATGCCGTGCGCCGTGATGGTGAGGTGATCGACCTCGCGCATCTGCGCCGCGGAAAGAACATGCATACAGCAAGTTTACAGTTCTCAGTCATCAGTTTTCAGTTCGCACCCGGCACCCGCGGGCAAGCACGTACGAACTGAAAACTGAGAACCGACAACTGACGTTCCAGTTGACATCTTACCCAAGCCGGGGACGCTTGGGTCAAATGCTGACCAGAACGGAAAAGGAACGCCTGGAACTGATGCAGGGCTCGCTCGATTTGCTCATCCTGCGGACGTTGATTTTTGGCCCGCACCACGGGCAAGCGATCGCGCACGCCATTCAGGACTCCTCGGGCAAGGAACTGCTGGTGGAACACGGCGCGCTTTATCCGGCCTTGCAGCGGCTGGAAGAGCACGGCTGGATCGCGGCCGAATGGGGAACGTCGAGTAACAACCGGCGAGCGCGTTTCTACGAACTCACACGCAGCGGACGGGCACAACTGACGCGCGCGACGGAGAAATGGAAACGGTTTGCGGCGGCGATGGGCCGCGTACTGGAGGCAAAAGAGGTGTAGCCATGTTCCCAAGCTGGTTTCGGCGCAAGCGCAGCAGCAGAGATTTTGAAGCGGAAATTGAAGCCCACCTGCAACTTGAGGCGGATGCCCTGGCCGAGCAGGGGCTCGGCGGCGAGCAAGCGCGCTCGGCAGCGCACCGGGCGTTCGGCAACACTGCCAGCGCCCAGGAGCGATTCTGGGAAGCAACGCACTGGGTTGGCCTCGACGCCTTCTGGCGCGACGTGCGCTACGCCACTCGCTGCCTGCGCAAGACCCCCAGCTTCACCCTCACCGCCATCATCACGCTGGCGGTGGCGATTGCCGCCAACGCGGTCGTATTTGGCGCACTGAACGCCGTCATTCTGCGCCCGCTGAATGTCCCGCAGGCGCAGACTCTCTACGCCCTACAACCCCGCCTGCACGACACCTCGCTGCGTCTGTCGTACCCCGCTGCGGGCACGGCGTTGTTGGCCGGCCGCAGGCTGGACTGGAGCGATGACGCCACTGCCGCAAAAGTCGCGCTTGTGAACCAGCAATTCGCCCGGCAGCTCTTCGGCTCGACCACCGCCGCCGTGGGTAGCTATTTCAAGTTGCACGACGGCACGCGCATCGAGGTTGCAGGGGTGGTCGAAAACGGCAAGTACAACAGCCTTACCGAAGCCCAGCAACCGGCCATGTTTTTGCCGCTGCTGCAGTGGCCCTCCAGTAGTTCCGTCATGATCGTGCGCTCGCCGCTCAACCCGCAGACGCTGGTGCTGGCGATCAAAGGGAAATTGCGGAGTCTCGATCCGGGACTACCGTCGTTCATTGAAACCTGGAATCAGGCCATGACGGGCGCCTTGTTCGCCGCCCGCGTGGCCGCCTCGGCGCTGGGCCTGCTCGGCTTGATGGGCGTGATCCTTTCGCTGACCGGCATTTTCGGCCTCGCGGCTGCGGCCGTGAGCAAGCGCCGGCCTGGTGCTGGGGATTTTGGCCGCGCGCGTTTTGGGCGCCGTTGTCTATAAGGCCACGCCACGCGATCCCCTCGCGATGGCTGGGGTGGTTGCCGCCATGGCGCTCATCGGGTTGATTGCAGTGTGGGTGCCCGAACGCCGCGCCCTGGCCATTCGCCCGGCAGTGCTGCTGCGCGAAGACTGAGGCAAAAGTTCTCAGTTTTCAGTTCACAGTTTTCAGTACGCCCTTGGCGTTGTCAGGCCAGCGCGTTCGAACTGAGAACTGATGACTGAAAACTGAAAACTACTTCGCGAGATTCTTCAGCAGAAACAGCAGATTCGCGGGCCGCTCGGCGAGACGGCGCATGAAATAGGGATACCACTCGGGGCCGAAGGGGATGTAGACGCGGACGCGCCAGCCCTCGGCGCGGAGTTTCTGCTGCAGGTCGCGGCGGATACCGTACAGCATCTGGAACTCAAAGCTGTCAGGCGCGCGCTTTTCGCTGCGGGCACAGGCCACTGCCGCGGTAATCATGCGTTCGTCGTGGGTGGCGATGGCGTGGTAGCCGTCGTGGGTCAGCAGGCGGTGCATCAACCGGACGTAGTTGGCGTCGACGTCGGCTTTTTCCTGCAGCGCCAGCTCGGCCGGCTCGCGGTAGGCGCCTTTGACCAGCCGGATGCGGATGTTCTGTGCCAGTAGCCGGTCCATATCTGTTTCGGTGCGGTGCATATAGGCTTGCAGCACCGTGCCAACGTTGAACCCTTCGCCATGCATCTGCTCGACCAGTGCCACGGTGGTTTCGGAATACGCGCTGCCCTCCATGTCGACGCGGATGAACGTATCCCATTGTTGCGCGGCAGTGAGCACCCGGTGGAGCTGAGCACGCGCCAGGTCGAGGCCGAGATCCAGGCCAAACTGCGTCAGCTTGACCGAAACGGTTGAGTCTACGCGGCGCGCGTGGATGGTCTCCAGGATATGGCAGGCGGTCGTGGCGGCCTGCTCGGCTTCTGCCTGCGAGGTCACATTTTCGCCCAGCGGATCGAGCGTCGCCGTCATCCCGAGCTGGTTGACGGCGGCAATGGCCGCGATGGCGTCCTCCAGCGTCAGACCAGCAACGAAACGCCGGGAAACGCGTTTTCCGAGAGCGCTGTTCTCGGTGAAGTGGCGCATGCCGGGATTGCGCGACAGGGCAAGAAGCGTGGTGCGTAGCAGGGCTATTCTCCGGACGACTAATTATCGTACCCGATGCAGCCCCGATTCGGCACCGGAGATTGAGGGGAAGCCGACCAACGGGAGGCGCGGGGCGAAGCCCCGGCTAGCGACGGCGCGAGCCGTACTGGGGAATTTGGTTCAGCGAAAAGTTAATTCGCGCCTGCTGGCTGGGATGATTGAAAAAGAACCAGACCATCCAGCCGGGAGGATCGGGATAGATCAGGTCGGTGTGCTCTTCCTTTTCGAAGCCGCTCACCGCCGCGCGCGGCTTCTGGCTCAGCCTGATGCCGAAGGCATCCGCCTGATGCTCCTCCCAGCGCGAAAACCCGTTGGTCGCGGGCGAGGCGAGAA
Source organism: Acidobacteriota bacterium (assembly GCA_004299485.1). Lineage (NCBI taxonomy): Bacteria > Pseudomonadati > Acidobacteriota > Acidobacteriota bacterium. The sequence continues at coordinate 42,457 of SCQP01000017.1, read as the reverse complement.
ATAGCAGCCCCAGTAGAATCAACAGAATCAGCGGCAGCGCCGCCGGATCGGCGGGCGAATCCCCCTTGGCAATGGCCGCCCAGCGCGGAAACCACCAGCCGAGCATGGCAAAGAGCACGAATAGCAGGCCAATCGTGAAAACGATGCCCTTCCACAAATGGTGCAAAACGTAGTGCCCAATTTCGTGGCTGACCGTGAACTCAATTTCCGCCGGGGTTTCTTCCCGCAGCAAGGTGTCATAAACGACAATTCGCTGACTGCCCAGGATGCCGACGACGTAGGCGTTGGCATGAGCGGAGTCATGGCTGGCGTTCATCTCGAGGATTGCAGCATGGGGAATGCCGGCCTTGCGCGCCAGCGCCTCGATGTCGGCGCGAATCTCGGGGTTCTGAACCACCGTGAACTGGTTGAACAGCGGCGCAATCACCAGCGGATCGATCGCCACCGCCAGTACCACTGCCACCGATACGACGATCCAGAACTTCACCCACCACCGCGGTCCGCCGCGCTTGCGTACCCACGCGTACCCAATGGAGGCGACCATTACGCCCACTACCACCGTCAGCACCAGCGCGGTCACCCATTGACCGAACCAGGCACCCATCGCGAGGTGCTGAAACCCGAACACGCGCTCGCGGTGGTAGCTGATATAGAAATCGAACGGCAGCAGCAACCCGAGAATCACCGTAAACAGCGCCGCCGTCGCCAGCGCCGTCACCGCCGACGCCGAGGCTGAATGTCGGCTGATGGCCGATGGCTGATGGCTGATGGCCTTTTCCAGCCAGGTCCGGAATCGGGCTGTGACCCCGGAGAAATAAGCCGCCGCGAGCAGCGCCAGCATCCAGAACTCGGAAGCCACGCTCCAGGCGATGCCGCCGTACAGATACTGGCGTGCGCGGGCCAGCTCCGCCGCCGACAAAGGGGCAACGCCGCTAGCGGCCTGAACCATCTGCCATGCCATATGTCGCCATCACCCGATCCCGCGCCTCCGCCGAATCCGGCCACGCCGCCGGCGGCGCCGGTCTGGGTCGCCGAGCAGCGGCAGCTTTTCCAGCGTGTGCTGCGCGCACTCAGTCATGGCGGCGTCACTTTTGCCGTTGCGGGAGCTTTCGCCTTTCAACACTACACCGGCATCTGGCGCTTCACCAAGGATCTCGACATTTTTCTCCCCGCTGAAAAAGTGCAGGTGGCGCTGACGCTCTGCCGCACCGCCGGCCTCATCACCGAAGTGACCGATCCAGTCTGGCTGGCCAAGGCGTGGGCCGGCGATTATTATGTCGATCTGATCTCCGGCATGTCGAACGGCGTGTACTGGGTAACGCCATCCTGGATGGAGCGCGCACGAAGCGGCATCGTCCTGGGTCACAGGTACCGCATCCTCGCGCCCGAGGAGATGATTCTGAGCAAAATCTTCGTCACCCGGCGCGACCGCTTTGACGGCAGCGATATTTGTCATCTGCTCTACCGCACCGGAGGCACGTTGAATTGGCCGCACCTACTGGAAGAAGTGGGCGCGCACTGGGAAATGCTGCTTTGGCACCTGATCCTGTTCCGCTATATCTATCCGGCTGCAGTGCGGGCGGTGGTGCCACAAGCCGTCTGGCGGGAACTGGAGCGACGGCAGATCGAGGCGGATACCGTGCCGCCGGCCGTAGCGTTTCGCGGATCGTTGATTGACCCCTTGATGTTCGCTGTGGATGTGGGCCAGTGGGGGCTGGACAATCTGGAAGATGAGTCGCGCCGGCGGCAGCTATCCCAGGAGTGAACGCATGCGAATTGCGGCGGTAGCGGATTTACACTGCGGCGTGGGCGACCGGGAGCGCATCCGCGAGCGGCTGAACGCGCTGCCGGAGGATGCCGACGTGCTCCTCATCGGCGGCGATCTGACCGACTACGGACGGCCCGAGGAACTGGAGGTGCTGATCAGTCAATTGTTGCGACTGCGCCTCCCCATCATTACGGTCCTGGGAAACCATGATTTTGAATCCGACGCCGCGCCCGAACTGCTGAAGCGTCTGCGCGCGGTGGGCATCAAAACGCTGGACGGCGAACCGTATGAGCGCGATGGCGTGGGGTTTGCCGGCGTCAAGGGGTTTTGCGGCGGCTTCGGGCGCGGCGAGCTGACCTCGTTTGGGGAGAGCGAAATCAAGCGCTTTGTGCATGCCTCCATGGGGGAAAGCCTGTCGCTGGAGCGGGCTTTGGCGCGGCTGCGCAATGAGAAGCGCGTCGTCTTGTTGCACTACGCTCCCATCCCGGAGACGGCAGCGGGCGAGGCGCGGGAGATTTATCCCTTCCTCGGCAGCTCGCGATTGGCGGACGTGTGCGACAGGTTTGGCGCCAGCGCCATATTTCACGGCCACGCCCACCACGGCGCCCTGGAGGGCCGCACCCGCGGCGGCATCCCCGTCTACAACGTCGCCCAGCCGTTGCTGCTGGCACAGAAACCACCGCAAGCCTTCCGCCTGGTCGAGATATGAGGCGCATCCGATATACTGAAAAGAACCGAGCCGTTTCATGTCCAGAAAAACCAGTCTGATTGTCCTCGCCTGTTCGCTGGTCATCATTGCAGCGCTGGTGTCGGGCGCCATGTTGCGCGCGCAGCACCCGGCGGATGCCAGCGGACCGGCACAACAGTTGGGCATCATGGCCGAAGTCTACCGCTACATCAACGATGATTACGTGGTGACGCCCAATCTGCACAAGGTATCCGATGGAGCCCTGCACGGGTTGGTGGATTCGCTCGATGCTGCCTCCAGCTATATGGATCCGGCCGAATTCAAGTTGTTCGAGCAGAACCAGCAGCACCCGGCCGCAGGCCACGTCGCCGCAGTGGTTTCCAAGCGGGTCGGCTATGCGGATGTGGTGGATGTGCAGCCCGGCGGCAATGCCGCCAAAGCAGGCTTGGTGCGTGGCGATTTTGTTGAAGCCATCGATGGCTTGGGCACGCGCGACATGTCGCTGGAAGCGATTCACCGGCGGCTGGCTGGCCCGCTCGGCCAAAGCGTTACGCTTAGCGTGGTGCACCTGCACCATTCCGATCCGGTGCAGATTACGATTCCGTTTGCGGTGACGCCGGCCGTTCCCTTGCAGTCGTCGTTGCAAAGCGGCGTCGGCGTGATTGCCGTGCCAAATTTTGATACCGGTCGCAGCGCCCAGATCACCAAAGCGATCAGGTCTCTGAAGGCGCAGGGCGCTCACCAGTTCATTCTTGACCTGCGGAACTGCGGGGCGGGCACCTACGCCGAAGCCGAGCACACCGCCAACCTCTTCCTGACGCACGGCACGATTACCTACATCGAGGGCCAAAAGTATCCGCGCCTTACCACGTCCGCCACGTCTGCCGATGCCGTGCTCTCGGCGGCGCCACTGGAGGTTTTGATCAATGGCGGCACGTCCGGGCCGGCGGAAGTTGCGGCCGCGGCGCTGCAACAGAACGGACGCGCCAAGCTGATTGGCGATGAGACCTTTGGCGAAGGCTCGGTGCAGAAGTTGATCCCGGTAGGCGACGGCAGCGCGCTCTGGCTGACGGTGGCGCGCTACTACACGCCCAACGGCAAGCTGGTACAAGACGGGCTAACGCCCAATATCCAGCAAGTGCAGTACGCCGGAGCCCTGCCGCAGCTCGACTTTCCTCCCGAAGGTGTAACCGGACCGCAAGCTGACTTGCAGATGCAAAAGGCCCTGCACCTTTTGACCGCAGCGCCCAAAGCTGCTGCGGCCGGAGCCAGGCGCTAGAGCATGCGGCTGGCCCTGATTCAGTCCGCCCCCAAACTGTTGCAAGTGGAAGCTAACGTCAGCGCCGCACTGGCAACAATGCGCGCGCTTGAAGCTGACGTTTATCTGCTACCGGAGTTGGCCACCAGCGGGTACACTTTTGTGGCACAAGATGAAGTCGAGCGCTGTGCCGAGCCGGCGGCGAGCGGCCCGAGTTTGCAAGCGTTTGGGAACTTCGCCCGTGAGCGCAAAGCGTACGTTTGCTACGGCTTTCCCGAACGCGCAGGCCAGAAGTTCTTCAATTCCGCGAATTTGGTCGGCCCGTCAGGCCTGATGACCAGCTACCGCAAGCTGCACGTTTTCGGACGGGAGAAGCTATTTTTCTCGACTGGCGATGCCCCCGCCCCCATAGTAGATCTGCCGTGGGGCAAAGCGGGCGTGATGATCTGCTTTGACTGGACGTTCCCTGAAGTGGCGCGCTCACTGGCCCTGCGTGGCGCCGAGCTGCTGCTGCATCCGTCCAATCTCGTCTTACAGCATTGTCCGCAAGCCATGATTACGCGCTCGCTCGAAAACCGCGTCTTCGCGGCCACATGTGATCGCGTCGGTTTGGAAATCAATGGCAGCGTGCGGCATGAGTTCATCGGATCGAGCCAAGTCGTGAGTCCGCGTGGTGAATTGCTGGTCCGGCTCTCGCGCGAGCGCGAAGAGACTGCGGTCGTAGAAATTGATTTGGCGCAGGCGCGCTCGAAAGCCCTGGGCGAGTACAACGACCTTTTCGCCGACCGGCAGGTTGCTCACTACGCCTGATGGGCATCTTATCCCGCCATGGCGGGAAAACTTAAGCGCAACTTGGCAATCGGAGTCCTGGGCGGCCTGGCGGGCACGGCGGCAATGAACGCCTATTGGAAAGGCTTGGCCAAGACCAAACCCGAGCTGGTGAAAAGCGACGAAGAGCCCAGCACGGAAAAGGCCGCACGCAAAGCGCTGAAGCGCGCGGGCGTACGCTCACCCTCCAGCCAGGCGCGCAAGTACGGCGGCGAAGCGGTGCATTGGGGCACGGGCATCACCTGGGGCTTGCTCGCCGGCGCCGGACGTGCAGCCGGAATCCCAACAACCTGGGGCTTGGGTCTGCCGTACGGCGTGATGGCTTGGATGGCGACGGACGAATGGGGCCGCTATAAGGCTGGTCTGGGCCAGCACCCCAAGGACCGGCTAACCCAAGATCATGCTACGTCACTCGGCGCGCACCTGGTCTATGGCGTGGGCCTTTGGGCTACGACGAAATTCCTTGGCGGCAGGGCTGGGCGCCACAAACATGGCTTCTTAAGGCGCGCCGCGTAAGCTGCCAGCAGTTCGCAGGCCGCAAACTAGGTCTTCCGTGCATTATGGGCAGCGATGAGGAGAGCCTCGTAGAGCGGTGCAATGTCCGGGCTATAGACGAGATCGAGATGTTCCACCTGCTCGAGGCTCATGCGGGCGGTGAGCGCCGCGGCAGCGGTGTCCAGGCGGCCGGCAACCGTGCCCGGGGCGCCGCGGAAGTGAGCGCCAAGCAGTCGGCCGGTCGAGGGTTGATAGACGATGCGGACCGTAACCGGCTGGGCATCAAGGTAGCCCGCTTTTGAGGAGCCGGTCACTTCCTCGACGGCAGCATCAAAACCGGCCGTGCGCGCTTGCTCCAGGCTAAGCCCGGTGCGGCCGTATTCCTGGCCGGCGAGGGGAACGGCCAACGTGGCCAGCACGCCCGGAAAGCGCGCCGCCGGGGCGTTGACGGCGTTGGCGCCGGCGATGCGGCCCTGCTTGTTCGCGGGCGCGCCCAGCGGCACCCATGCTGCTGCGCCCGTCACCTGCTGGCGTGTTTCCGCGCAATCGCCTGCGGCAAAAACGCCAGGAAGGCTGGTCTGCTGGCGCTCATCCACGGCAATCGCGCCGGTCCGGCCGAGCGCGATGCCGGCAGCCTGCGCCAGCGTGACCTCTGGCTGCAAGCCGCCACAGTTGATCACCGCGTCGCAGGCAATCATCTCCGATGCCGACTGCAAGCCCAGCACCCGCCCGCCTTGTGCGCCCTCGAGTCCCTCGACGCGCGTGCCCAAATGCAGCTCAATGCCCAGCGCGGCGAGCCGGCCCGGCAAGTCAGCAACCAGGTCCGGATCAAATCCGCGCAGCACTTGCTCATGGGCATGCACCAGCGCCACGTGCAGCCCGCGCTGCGCCAGCGCCTCCGCTGTTTCCAGCCCAATGTAGCCACCGCCCACAACCGCAATGCGTTGCAGCGCGCCGGTTTGCAGCGCCGCCTCCAGCGTCTGCACCTGATCCCACGTGTTGGCTGCGAATACGTTCCGCAGCTTCGTTTCCGGCTCCCAGCGCGAGCGCGTGCCCGTAGCGATCACGAGCCGGTCATAGTTGATCCAGCGCGCGCCCTGCGCGCTGCGCGCCAGAACGCGCCGCCGCGCCGGTTCGATCTCGACCGCCTCGCACCCCAGCCGCAAATCCAGTTGTCGCCGCTCGCGAAACCAATCCGCCGGGTGCACCCGCAGCGCCTCCAGCGACGGCACCCGCCGCGCCAGATAATAGGGCAGGCCGCAGGCGCTATACGCCGCCTGCGCGCCGCGCTCCAGCACCGTGATTTGTGCCCGGGGCGCCAGCTTGCGGGCGCGGCTGGCGGCGCTCAGGCCGGCGGCCACGCCGCCAATAACAACAATATTCTCCACTCGCGCCGATTGTACACTGACACTGATGAGAACTACGCGCCGGGAAGCAGCCAAACTGGACGGCGAAGCCTTGTACCAGAAGGCGGTTCGCCTGCTCGCCGCGCGCGGACGCAGCGAGGTCGAGCTGCGGCGCGCGCTGCGGCCCAAAGCCGCCTCACCCGCCGACATCGAGGCGGCCCTGTTACGGCTACGCGACCACGGCTATCTCGACGACCGGCGTCTGGCGGCTGGCTTCACCCTCTACCAGAGAGAAATTGTCCGCCACGGCAAAATGCGTGCGCTACGCGACCTGAGAGCGCGCGGCGTGAGCGCCGGCATTGCCGAAGAAGCGGTGCAAAACGGTTACGCCGGAACTAATGAGGACACACTTTTGCGCAGCTTTCTGCGTGCCCGGCGCGTGAAGCCACCCGCGGATATCCGCCAGGCGGCGAGCCTGTGCCGGAAGCTGCTGCGCGCCGGTTTTAGCCCGGCGGCATGCCAGCGGGCGCTGAAAGCCTGGAAACTCGATCCGGAGTGGATCCAACAGTTGGGCGAAATGCAGGAGGAAAGCGAATGAACGGCGATTTGCCGGAAGATCTGGAGCTGACGTTTGTGCCGCCGGACCAGCGCGAGGCGGTGCGCAACTTCGACGAAGAGGCCGAAGCCGAGCTGGCGGCAGGGTTTTTACGCGCCCAGGGCATTGCCGCCGAAATCGGCGCGATGATCATCCCCGGCCTGCACACGAACCTCTCGCTTTGGGTGTACAAGCGGTCCGCCGCCGAAGCCCGGCGGCTGCTGGACGAGGCCGACGCCCGCGCGAATGGGCCGCAACCGATCGAGTAAGTATTTCAGTATCGTGAGCCTCGGGCGTGCACGCATTCCTGGGCTGGGCGAACTGAAATACTGATCTACTGAAATACTGAAATACCGCTTTACTGCAGCGACTTCAAAATGTCGTTCTCCCACTCGAGTTTCAGTGCTTTGCGGCTCGCGGCGAGCTTCTTCTGCAAGGCGTAGCCGGCCAGCATGGGTAGCGAAACCGAAGGCTCGACGAAGCACATGGCCGTGGTCGCCATGGGTTGAATTTTGCCCCAGGACATGGCTTCGTGCAGCGTGCTTCCGGAAAGGCCGCCCCAGTGCGGAACATCGGCCGTGAGCTGCAGCGCGTAGCTGTGTCCCTTTTCTTCGTTGAAGATGTAGGCCATTACGACCGAGTCGTTGATGTAGTTCTTGGGTACGCCGCCGGCGATGTAGATAGCTGCCGTCTTTTTCGACTGCACCGTGATCTGCGTCAGCTCGTAGTTGTCGCGGATGGAATCAATGGCGATCTTGGGGCGCTTTTCCAGCGTGGCGCGATGGTAATGGTGCGTCAGGCCGATGCCGATCGAGCTGTCATTGATGGCGGGCGCGAACATCGGCACGCCACGCTGGTACGCAGTGCGGACGATGGAGTTGTCGTCGGTGAGCTTGGTGGCCACGTAGTCAAGATACGCGCGCGAGGAGTAGTTGCCGGGCGGCAGCTCATCGGCAAGGTGGCCGAGCCAGGTATCGGTTTCGATGAACTTTTCCTCGTCCACATAGGTATCGTAGATGCGGTCGATCATGAGATCGTGCAGCTCCGGGTCATTGGCGTTTGGATCCCCGACGTAATGACCAAAGCCGCGGGCCTGATAGATGTCCTGGTAGAGGATGGCGCCGGTGGAAACGATGACATCGATGAATCCGCCGGCGACCAGGTCGCGCAGTACTTTGCGCAGACCGGCGGCGATGAGTGGCCCGGCGAGGCCGAGCATCACCGTGGGGCGGTCGGGGTCGGCATAGAGATTGTCCAGCACTTCGGCACAGCGGCCGAGATTGCGCGCCTGAATCGAGGCGCCACGCATGGCGCCGACCAGATCGGCCACGGTGGAAATATGGTCGTAGTCCACCGGCTGGATGCGGGTGTGCAGCACTTCGGCTTTGGCGCGGGCGTCAATCGGGCCGGCGCCGGGAACTTGCAGGATGGGCTTGTCAGGCACGGGGATCTCCAAAACTGATTCTAGCGGGAAGCACTGGCCGCGGGACGGCGGTGGCGCGGCCGCTGCCGCACAATTTGCAGGCTGTAGCCGCGATTGGCCGGATAGAGGTGCTCCACCGAACGGACGCGCTCATGCACCAGCGCAGGATCGAGCGGCGGGAAGCCGGGCTCCGGTTCGAACAGATCCTCATAGAAAATGTCGGTGAACATCGAGGCCATGTAGAGCCCGAGGGCGTCAGCTTCTGCCGAGCGCCGATAGTTGCGCCACGCTTCGGGCTTATCTTCAGCTTTGGCTTCGCTATAGGCGGTCCGCCACTCCCAGGCTTCGGCGGTCAGTTCGCCGGCTTTGCCGGCGTCGAACTGACGGCGCAGCAGGGACTCAAAATCGCTGGCGTCGGGCGATTCCATCGCGGCCAGAAAGGCGATCTTGTCGAAAAACTCCATGGCCAGGCCGTAGGTGTCGTGCTCGTAAAACTTGAGGCTGATGAGCAGCAGACTGCCGCTCGGCTTCACGTCGAGGTGATGGCACAGTTCCTTGCGCGCTTCCCCTTCGGCCGCGGGCTTCAGGCCGATGAGGATGCTGCGGCGCTGCTTGTACAGCCAGGGGACGAAATAGCAAACGGCGCGGCCGAGATGAGGAATCAGGGAGCGGGGAACGGCCTCGATCATGTGCGCCAGACCGCGCTGCACGCTACTGCTGTCCGGCCCGCCTTCCTCGGCCACCACCGCATACATCAGCCCGTTCTCGGCGGTGTGGACCTGCCCGCCGCGCAGCGTTTCCTCAATGGTCATTCCTTCCATAGTACGCGAGTGATGGTACGATCTCGGGCATGAAGCGTACTCTGGCCGGCCTTTTTGTCGCAGTGTTTTTTGTCACCTTCGCCCGCTCCCAATCCACTCCCGCCTGCTGCACCCTGCCGCCGGCCTTGCCAGGCGAGATGACGCAGCCGGCGCTATCGCCCGACGGCACGCAAATTGCCTTTGCCTCCGGTGGCGCCATCTGGACGGTCGCGGCCAGGGGCGGCAACGCACGCATCCTGATCAGCAGCGCGGCGACCGAGTCCCGGCCACTGTACTCGCCTGACGGGCGCTGGATCGCGTTCGAGTCCACGCGCACCGGCAACGGCGATCTCTACCTGTTCAACCGGACCACCAACGAATTGCGGCGGCTGACCTGGGATGACAGCCTCGACCGGCTCGACGGCTGGTCGCGCGACAGCCAGTGGGTCTACTTCAGCTCGGCCAGCCACAATATCAGCGGGATGAACGATATCTACCGCGTGCGCATCAGCGGCGGCACGCCTCTGCCGGTAAGCATGGAACGCTACGTCAGCGAGTACGACGCCGCGGTGGCGCCCGGCGGTTCGCTGGCCGTGGTCACGCGGGGCGAGATGGGGCTGTCGCAATGGTGGCGGGACGGGCATGCGCATATCGACAACACCCAAATCTGGCGCGCGACCCCGGCGGTACAGGAGGGACAACAAACCGGCTATCAGCTCCTGCTCCATAGCGGCGGAGCCAAAAACATCTGGCCCATGTGGAGCGCGACCGGACGCACGCTCTATTTCATGTCCGACCGCAGCGGCGTAGAAAACCTCTGGGAGTTGCCGGACGTGCCCGCAACCGGTGCGCCTGCGGCCGCGCCGCGCGAGCTGACCCATTTCAACGATGGCCGGCTGCTGTGGCCCTCCATTGACGCTTTCGGCCGCACGATTGTGTTCGAGCGCAACTTTAGAATTTGGGAGCTCGACCTGCGGCATGACCGGGCCGAGGCAGTGAAGATTCAACTCCTGGGCGCGCCCCCCGTGCCGGCCATTCAGCACAAGAATTTCAGCAAGGTAAGTGATCTGGCGGTGTCGCCGGACGGCAAAAAGCTGGCGTTTCTGGTGCACGGCGAAGTGTTTGTGGACATGGCCGAGGATGGCGGACCGGCGCTGCCCATTACCCGTAACGGCAAGCTGCAGTTCGACCTCGTCTGGGCGCCCAACAGCGAGCATCTCGCGTATGTGTCTGACCGTAGCGGCACGGACCACATCTACCAGTACGACTTCCTGACCCATCAGGAAAAACAGCTCACCAACGGCGATCAGGAAGAGTTCAATATCCACTACGCCCCCGACGGCAAAGCGATTGCCTTTGACTGCGGCGAGACGCAGATCGTCAAGCTCGCCCTGGCGACGGGCAAAGAGACGTTACTGGCGGCGGGTTATTTCAACCGCCTGCCACCACTGGTCAACAACGGCATCATGACGTGGTCGCCGGACAGCCAGTATCTGGCGTTCCTCGACCGCGCGGACGGCTTGTTTCCGGAAGCCTACGTCGTACCGGCCGGTGGCGGCAAGGCCCGGCAAGTAAGCTTCGTCGCCAACACCAACAGCGGCGCGCTGGCCTGGAGCCCGAACGGCCGCTTCTTGCTCTATCAAACCAGTCAGCGCACGCAGCCAAGCCGGATCGCGCGCGTGGACCTGACGCCCGAACTGCCGCTGTTCCGCGAGAACCTGTTTCAGGATTTGTTCACGACGAAGCCGGTAGGCCATCCGCGATCCGCAGCCAGTGATCAGCCGGCCGCGACGCCTGCGATCGATTACAGCGATATCGCCGAGCGGGTGCAATTGCTGCCCATGCTGAATGCGCGCTCGCCGCGAGTTTCGCCGGATGGCAAGTGGCTGGCCTATATCGGCGCGGAAGGCGCGACGGACAACCTCTACGTCGTGCCGCTCGACCGGAAAACGCTGCTGCTGACAAAACCCAAAGCGCCCAAGCAGCTCACCTCGACCAGTGGCGCCAAAGCCGATCTGCAATTCACTGCGGATTCCAAAACGCTCTACTACCTCGATGGCGGCCATATTCACCGCGTCGCGGTGACCGGCGGCTCCGGCCACGAAGTCAACGTGACGGCGGAACTCGACATCAACTTCAGCCGCGAAAAGGAGGAGATGTTCGCGCAGGTGTGGCGCTACCTGCGCGACGACTACCAGAACCCGAAAATGAACGGCGTCGACTGGAAGGCAGTACAGACCGAGTTTGCGCCGCAAGTGGCGGCCGCAGCTACGCCGGATTCGCTCCGCTGGCTGCTCTCGGAGATGATCGGGCGGCTGAACTCGTCGCATTCCGGCATTCATCCGCCGCGCGGCGAGGAGCAGCCGGCGACCGGCCACATTGGCCTGTTCTTTGACCGCGTCCAGTATGAAACCCAGGGCAAGCTGTGCGTCAGCGATGTCGTGCCCCAGGGGCCGGCGGCCCTGGCCGGCGTCGATGCCGGCGACTGCCTGACCGCAGTCGATGGAACCGCCATCAGCGGCTCGGTGAATCTGGACGAACTGCTGCACAACACCGTCGGCAAGAAGCTGACCCTCGACCTGACGGACTCGCAGGCCAAGGCGCGCACCGTCATCCTGAAGCCGGTGAACGCGCGCGCCGGCGGACAGCTTCTGTATCGCGCCTGGATCGCGCACAACCGCGCGCTGGTGGACCGGCTCAGCGGCGGACGCCTGGGCTACATCCACATGGCGGCCATGGGCGCCGACTCCCTCGATCAGTTGTACTTGGATCTGAACTCGACCCAGTTCGGCAAGGCCGGCGTGGTCATCGATGTCCGTAATAACAATGGCGGCTTCGTCAACGCCTACGCGCTCGACATACTGACCCGGCAGCATTACCTCACCATGATTCCGCGCGGTTTCCCCAAGGCACAGGCGCGCGAGATGCTCGGGCAGCGGGCGCTGGAAAAGCCGACGATTCTGGTGACCAACCAGAACACGCTGTCGGACGGAGAGGATTTTACGGAGGGCTACGAGGCGATGCATCTGGGCAAAGTCATCGGCCTCCCGACGGCGGGCTGGATCATTTACACCGGCGCTGGACAACTGGTGGACGGCTCGACCCTGCGGCTGCCCATGATCACCGTGCTCGATACCAACGGCAAGCCCATGGAACTGCATCCAAGACCGGTGAACGTCGAAGTACACAATCCGCTGGGAGCATGGCAGAGTGGCGAAGATCCGCAGTTGGCGGCGGCGGTGAAGGTCCTGCTGGCGCAAATTGGTGGCGTCGCGCCCGCGAAGGTCGCTGCGGGCGGCGGCAAAAGCAAGCGGTAAATGGGTGAGCTTATGAAAACGATTCTGATTTCAGTGGCAGCGGTTGCCGCCTTGGCTCTGGCGGCGTGTTCCTCGCATTCGGCGCCGGCCGTGGCGGCGGGAGATACCAGCGCGGCGCGTGGCGCACAGTTGGTGGCGCTGGGCGGTTGCAACGATTGTCACACGCCTCGGCTGCCCGGCGGGCAACCGGATATGAACCGGGCGCTCTCCGGCTTCCCCGAAGGTGGACCCTTGCCGCCCACGGTGGAGGGCACGGATCTGATCGAGATCAACGGAGCCTTCCGGGGACCGTGGGGCTTGAGCCTGGCGCGCAATATCACCTCCGACAAGACCAACGGCATCGGGAGCTGGACGCAACAGGAGTTCCTCACCACGCTGCGCACCGGTAAAGACTCCAGCGGGCACGTCCTTCAGCCACCGATGCCCTGGCAGGGCCTCGCACAGGTGCCCGATGCCGACTTGATAGCCATTTACAACTACCTGATGACGGTCAGGCCGAGTACGAACAAAGTCACCGGACCCTAAATTGCGTCAGGGCAGCCGGTCGCACGCACTCGGAGCGCGCCTGCCCGCCGGAAAGCAGCGGCGCGGAGCGCGGCGCCCAGATTGATGACCGTCAAGTAATAGCGGCGTGTGCCCAGCACGGCAGCGCGTGCTGCCTTCACGCGGCACTTCGACACCGTTGCCACCGGAGGGCAGGGTAAACTGAACCCTATGCCGGTAGCGAATGAGATTTTGCAGGGACTTGAGTGGCAGGCGAACGAGGCGCCGCAGGATCTGCCGCGGCAGGAGCGGCTGCGGCGGATTCGGCACTCGGCATCGCATGTGATGGCGCAAGCGGTACGGGAGGTTTTTCCTGACGCCAAGCTGGCCATCGGACCACCGATTGAGAACGGCTTCTATTACGACATGGAGCTGCCGCGGGCGCTGACCGAGGCCGATCTGCCGGAGATCGAAAAGCGGATGCGCAAGATCGTGGCGCGCGATCCCCAGTTTTACCGCAGCACGCTGGAGCGCGAGCGGGCGCTGGAAGTGTTCCGGGAGTGGAATCAGCCGTATAAGGTCGAACTGATCGAAGGTATCAAAGACCCGGCGGTATCGCTCTACAAGCAGGACCGGTTCATTGATTTGTGCGCCGGGCCGCATGTCACCAAGGGTGGCGTCTGCGGCTCTTTCAAGCTGCTCTCGGTGGCGGGAGCCTACTGGCGCGGCGATGAGCATCGCCAAATGCTGCAGCGCATCTACGGAACGGCGTGGGAGACCGAGGCGGAACTCAACGAGTATTTGCAATTCCTTGAAGACTCGAAGGCGCGCGATCACCGCAAGCTCGGCCAACAGCTCGACTTGTTCAGTTTTCATCCCTGGTCGGGCGGCTGCCCCTTCTGGCATCCCCGCGGTCTGGTGGTGCGCGAGGAGCTGCGCCGGCTGTGGCGCGAGACCCACAAGAAGGCGGGCTACATCGAGATCCTGAATCCGGTACTCTACCGCAAGGAGTTGTTTGAAACCTCCGGACACTGGGAGCACTTCCAGAAAGATATGTTTCTGGTACGCGAGGGCGAAGAGCCGGAAGCGAACATGGCGCTCAAGCCCATGAACTGCCCCGACACCATGCTGTACTACAAAACGCGCCAGCACAGCTACCGCGAGCTGCCGCTGCGCATCTCCCAAGGCCAGCTTCTGCACCGCAATGAGCCCGTGGGCGCGCTGCACGGGCTGATGCGGGCGCGCGTCTTCAGCCAGGACGACGCGCATATCTATCTGCACGAGGATCAGATTCAGGACGAAATCGTGCGGGTGATGGAGCTGCTCAAGCTGATTTATTCCTTCTTCGGCTTGCGCTACACCGTGACGTTATCGACCAAGCCGGAAAAGGCGATGGGCGAGTCGGAGCTGTGGGAAAAGGCCGAGGCCGGCTTGCGCCAGGCGCTCGACACGCTGAAGCTGCCGTATACGGTTGATGCTGGCGGCGGCGCGTTCTACGGACCCAAAATCGATGTGATGGTGCATGACAGCATGGGACGGCAATGGCAATGCGGCACCGTGCAAATTGACTTTAATCAGCCCCGGCGGTTCGAGCTCGAGTTCACCGACCGCGATAACCAGCCGCGTACGCCGGTGGTGATCCATCGGGCGCTGTTCGGCTCGGTCGAGCGTTTCCTGGGCATTCTGCTGGAACACTTTGCCGGGGCGCTGCCCACCTGGCTGGCGCCGGTGCAGGTGATGGTGCTGCCCATTGCCGAGGGCCAGGACGCCTACGCGCGCCAGGTGCTCGAACAGCTGGAGGCTGCGGGACTGCGCGCCGAAATGATGCCGGCGGAGAGCAAGATCAGCTACCGCATCCGCGATGCCGAACTGCATAAAATTCCTTACATGCTGGTCGTGGGCAAGCGCGAAGCCGAAGCCGGCACGGTGGCCGTGCGTACCTATCAGGAAAAGGACAGAGGGGTAATGGCGCTGGCGGCGGTGACCGAAGAGATCGTAAAGAAAAACCGTGAGCGATCGCTGGATGTAAGCGTCAAGGATTACTCGGCGCTGTTCCGGACCGAGGCCGCGGGGGACGCGGAGATGAAGTACTGAGGGAAGAGGGACGCGCCGTGAACGTGCTAGCCGTGGATGGGGGCGGGGTCAGGGGTGTGATTCCGGCCATCCTGCTGCAAGAATTGGAACAGCGGCTGGGCGGGGCGCTGCATCAGCACTTTGATCTCATTGCGGGAACATCGACCGGCGGCTTGATCGCGCTGGGATTGAGTTATCCACTGCGCGACGGGCGGCCGTTGACCGCGGGGGAGTTGCTCGAAGTCTACCGCGACAACGGCAACGTCATATTTCCGCAGCATTGGTGGAATGGCGTGCGGAATTTGTTCGCACCCAAGTACAGCGGCGCGGGACTGACCCGGGTGCTGGCGCGGCTGTTTCAACAGGCAAGGCTGGCCGAGGCTCTGACGCCGGTACTCATTGCCTGTTATGACCTGGCGCGGCAGGTCCCCTACTTCTTCAAGAGCGAAAGCGCGAAAGTACAGCCGCAGCAGAACTGGCCGCTGGTGAGCGTGGCGCTGGCCACCTCCGCGGCGCCGACCTACCTGCCGGCTTTCGCGACGCGAGGTCCGGATGGGCAACGCTACGTCTTTGCGGATGGCGGCCTTTATGCCAACAATCCGGCAGTTGCGGCGTATGCAGAAGCCGCGCGGCGATCTCCCCAGGCCAGCGTGATTCATCTGGTCTCGATCGGCACCGGCAATGCGCGCGATGACCTTCGGGCACGCGATGCGATTCACTGGGGATTACTGGGCTGGGCCCGCCAGATCGCTCCGGTAATGATGGACGGGGTGAGCGAGGCGGACGATTACGAGGCGACTTGGCTGTGCGAACGGGGTCAGGACCGGTTTTGGCGGCTGCAACCGGAGCTGAAGCCGGAAGAAAGCGCGATGGACAATCCCGCAGCGATCCCGGCGCTGTGTGCGACGGCAAGAGAATACGCCCAGCAGCAGGTAGCCGTGCTGGATGAGATCGCCGCCGCGCTCCTGGGCCGCGATGCCGCCAGCAGCGCTGCACCCGAGTAAATGTGTTACATTGTGCACATGAAGACCATCTCCATCCGCGAACTGCATCTGGACACCGGAAAATGGGTGCGGCATGCCGCGGAACAGGGTCCGGTGGTCGTGACTGACCGCGGACGTAAGGTGGCGGAGCTGCAACCCTACGAAGCGCCGCGCAAGCAGGCACGGCTGCCCGACCGCGAAGCCAAAATCAAGAGTCAGCCCTTCATCACGATTGACTCCGTGGTGTACCAGCAGGACGACCGCGACCGGGCATGATCTACTTCGACGCGGCGTTTATCGCGAAGTGCTACTTGAACGAGGCGGGAGCGGACATCATTCGCGGATTGGCGCGGCAGCAGGAAACGATCGCCAGTTGCGAGCTCTCGCGAATTGAAGTTGACTCTGTATTTCGGCGCCACTGGAGAGAGCGGAGGCTGACGCCGGAGGGCGTGGAACTCGCACAGGGAGGATTTGTGCGGGACGAGAGTGCCGGCGTTTGGCGATGGCTGCCGCTTAACTCGGGACTGGTCGAGGCAGCGCGGCGCACGCTGGAGCGGTTGCCGGAAGAGGTGGTGCTGCGGGCCGGGGACGCCTTGCATCTGGCGTGCGCGCGGCAGCACGGGTTCGCCGAAATTTACAGTAACGATCGGCGCATACTGGAAGCGGCGCGCTGGTTTGGGCTGGAGGGCGTGAACCCTCTCGCCTCCCCTGCTTAGGTGCGGATCGTCCGGTCATGAGATGGAACTGCCCGTAAGCGGACAGTGGCCACCGCATAAGTGCTTTGCCATCAACAGCCGCCTGTGGGCCTGGGATTGCCATGGAGCACGTATGAGCACAGGTATTGGCAGAGACCTTCGCTCCGGCTGACGGCTGCTGACGCGTAAGCCGGCCGTGGCGGCCGTGGCGATTTTCTCGTTGGCGCTGGGCATTGGCGCCAACGTGACCATCTTCAGTTTGGCGCGCGCGGTGGTGTTACGCGCCCCGGACGTGGCGCAACCTGGGCAGATGGCGGAAGTGTATACGCGCGACCACGAGGCCAATGCGCCGCTGAATGGCTATCTGCCCATGAGCTATCCGGATTTCCAGGATTTCCGTACGCAGAGCCAGAGCTTCAGCGGCTTGACTGCATACGCGCTCGGCTTTGCCACCTACCGGCCGGCGCGGGGCGGGATGCAGACCATCATGCTGCAGATGGTGACGCGAGCCTATTTCAATGTGACCGGCGTGCCTCCGCAAATCGGGCGCGCGTTTGACCCGAGCGAAACCCAGTTGGGCGGACCGCTGGCGGTGGTGCTGTCGGATCAGTTCTGGCGCCAGCAGTTCGGCGGCCGCCACGACGTCCTCGGCAAGCAGATTGATCTGAATGGGCAGGGATTTACCGTGGTCGGGGTAGCGCCGCCCGGCTTTGCGGGATTGTTTGCGGGCCTGCAGCCGGATTTGGGCATCCGCAGAAAATCCTGGGACGGTTGGGCTCATTCGGCACGCCTACCGCCGAGCAAGACCTGACGAACCGGAACGCACGCACTTTTTTCGCGGCTGGACGGCTGCGGCCGGGTGTAACCCTGCAGCAGGCGTCGGCGAACCTGGCGCTGATTGCGCAACATCTGGATGCGGCTTATCCGGGCAGTGACCGCAAAGTGTTCAGTGCCGTCGCGGTGCCGCTGGAGACAGTCCCCATGCCGTTCCGGCAGGCGGCAAGCGGACTGATGGTGCTGTTGATGGGCATAGTCGGACTGGTGCTGCTGATCGCCTGTGCCAATGCGGCGAATGTGCTGCTGGCGCAAGCCACAGGAAGGCGCCGGGAAATGGCGCTGCGGGCGGCGCTGGGCGCGAGCCGCGGACGTCTGATCCGGCAGGTGCTGATCGAAAGCATTGTCCTGGCGCTGGTGGCAGGCGGACTGGATTTCGATGCCGCCCCTGCAGGCGGGCGAATCCGACGCCATGCTGAACGTGCCGGGCGTGGCGCCGCCGGCGGGCCATCGTGGCTACGACATCCAGGACACGCAGGTGAGTCCCGGCTTTTTTGCGGCGATGCAGACACCACTGCTGCGTGGCCGCAGCTTTACCGAGGCCGACCTGGCGCATGCGGGCAGTGTCGTGGTCGTCAACCGGGCGTTTGCCGAGAAGTTCTGGCCCGGACAGGACCCGATCGGGAAGCAGGTCAACTTTCTGGATGAGACCACCCCACAGGCGGTCGTGATTGGCGAGACGCCGACGGGCAAGTATACGGCGCTCGATGAGCCGCCCAAGCCGTTCCTGTATGAGCTGCAGAAACTTTCAACCACCGGCTTTCTGATGATGCATACCGCCGGCCCCCCGCAATCAGTACTGCTCACCGTGCAGCAGCGCCTCCGGCAGGTGGATCCCGATCTGTCGCCTCTGCAGACGGGCGAGCAGTTTTTGGCGGTATCGCTGTTCCCCGCTCACGTGACCGTGATCCTGCTGAGCGCCTTCGGCCTGCTGGCACTGGTCCTGGCGGTCCTAGGCCTGGCGTATACGATGAGCCAACGGCGCTGGGAATTCGGGGTGCGGATGGCGCTGGGAGCCTCGCCGGGTTCGCTGGAGGGATCGGTGGTGCGGCGCGGCGTGCAGACCGCGGCGATCGGCGTGGCGATCGGCGTGGTACTGGCATTGGGGGCGAGCCGGGTCTTAGCCGGACTGCTGTATCAGGTCAGCCCCACCGATCCGGTGACCTACGCCGGCGTAGCGGTGCTGCTGGTCCTGATCGCGGCACTGGCCTGCTACATGCCCGCGCGCCGCGCCGGCCGCGTGGACCCGGCAGTGACTCTGCGGACGGAATGAGGTCGGGGGCCATGACCAAGTGCAGCCGGGAAGCTCCAAGGCGCATCCAATACGTCATGATCCTGATATGGTGGGTGATCGTGGGGCTGATTGCGGGCTGGGCAACGGGCAAAATCATGCACGGCGGCGGCTATGGCATCCTCCTGGACATTGTGATCGGTATCATTGGGGCGATTCTGGGCGGCGCGATTATGCAGGCGCTGGGAGCACCTGCCAGCGGAGGGATGATCTACACCATCCTGGTAGCAATTCTAGGAGCGGTGGTGCTGACCGTCATCGTCCGGGCGCTCGCCGGCGGCGGCGCGAGGCGGAGAGCCGGGTAAAGCCCGTCCGGAAACGTACATGCGCGGGCGCTCGCCAGCCCGTGTCGCTCTGGTACATTGAAGCGAGCGACAGAGCGGCGAGACCAATTGGAACAAGAACTGGGAGACACGATTGCCCTGCTGGCTCGAACGCCGGGCGCAGTGGGCGCGCTGGTGCGGGACCTGACGGAGAACTGGGTCGCGCGGAACGAGGGCGAGAAGACGTGGAGCGTGCAGGAAGTCGTGGCACATCTGGCCTACGTGGAGCGCGTCGATTGGATGCCCAGGGTGCGGCTCATTCTGGAATCGGGCGAGGAGCGGACCTTTGAACCGCTAAACCGGTGGGGGTTTGCCCAGGAAACGCGCGGGAAGAGTCTGGGGGCGTTGCTCGACGAGTTTGCGCGCCTGCGGGCGCAGAATTTGGAGCAGTTGCGGGGGCTACGGCTGGGCGATCGGGAGATGAAATTGCGGGGCAGGCATCCGGCGCTGGGGACGATCACGCTGACAGAATTGTTGGCCGCGTGGGCGGTGCATGATTTGACCCATCTACACCAGATTTCCAGGATTCTGGCGCATCAATACCGCGAAGCCGTGGGGCCATGGGCGCAATATCTGGGAGTGCTGCGGTGCGATGGCCATAGCGGGGAGTAGGCTCAGCGCTTGCGGCGCGCTACCCCCGCTTTCGCTCGTTGTGTCGCGCGTCGCTCCGCGGCGCTGCACTTACGCGGGTTGGGGATGATCGCCGGGGACGGGCCGCGGCGGACGGGCCGGCTCCGGCCGCAGCACCTCTTGCTGCGGCTCGCCGCTCGAAGGCGGCGGCGGCGGCGCCTGCATCGGCGGCAGGGGCTGGCCGGCGAGGACCATGCGGATTTCTTCGGCATCGAGCGATTCGCGCTCGAGCAGCGCCTGCGCCAGCTTGTGCAGCATGTCCACGTTTTCGGTCAGGACTTTGCGGGCGCGGTCGTAGCCTTCCATCACCAGCCGCCGCACTTCCTGATCGATGCGAATGGCGGTGTCCTCGGAAAAGTCGCGGTGCTGGGAAATCTCGCGGCCGAGGAAGATCTGCTCTTCCTTTTTACCGAAGGTGAGCGGTCCGAGCTCACTCATGCCCCACTCGCAGACCATCTTGCGGGCCAGATCGGTGGCCTGTTCGATGTCGTTGCCGGCGCCGGTGGTCATATGCTGCATGATCAGCTCTTCGGCGATGCGGCCGCCCATCATCACCGCCAGGCGCGCTTCCAGATAATCGCGCGAATAGGTGTGCTTGTCATCGGTGGGCAACTGCATGGTCACGCCCATCGCCATGCCGCGCGGAATGATGGTGACCTTGTGCAGCGGGTCGGAGTTGGGGACTTTGGCGGCGACCAGTGTGTGGCCGGCCTCGTGATAGGCGGTGTTTTTCTTTTCCTCGTCGGTGATGATCATGGAACGGCGCTCAGCGCCCATCAGCACCTTGTCCTTGGCGGCCTCAAGGTCCGACATCATCACCGTCTTACGGCTGTAACGGGCGGCCAGCAGGGCACTCTCGTTGATCAGGTTGGCGAGATCGGCGCCGGTAAAACCGGGGGTGCCGCGGGCGAGCACGCCCAGATCCACATCTTCGGCAAGAGGAATCTTGCGCGCGTGGACGCGGAGGATTTCCTCGCGGCCGCGCAGATCGGGACGCGGAACCACTACCCGGCGGTCAAACCGGCCGGGGCGCAGCAGCGCGGGATCGAGCACATCGGGGCGGTTGGTCGAAGCCACGAGAATCACGCCCTCATTGCTCTCGAAGCCATCCATTTCCACCAGCAATTGGTTGAGGGTCTGCTCGCGCTCGTCGTGCCCGCCGCCGAGACCCGCTCCACGATGCCGGCCAACGGCATCGATCTCATCAATGAAGATGATGCAGGGGGCGTTCTTCTTGCCCTGCTCAAACAGGTCGCGCACACGGCTGGCGCCCACCCCGACGAACATTTCCACAAAGTCGGAGCCGGAAATAGAGAAAAACGGGACGTTGGCTTCGCCGGCAATCGCGCGGGCAAGCAACGTCTTGCCGGTGCCGGGAGGGCCGACCAGCAGCACCCCTTTGGGGATGCGGCCACCCAGCTTCTGGAACTTTTGCGGCTCCTTTAGAAATTCGATGATCTCGCGCAGCTCTTCCTTGGCTTCGGTCACGCCAGCAACATCTTTGAAAGTGACCTTTTTCTGCTGCGTCGAGAGCAGCTTGGCCCGGCTCTTGCCGAAGGAGAGCGCTTTGTTTCCGCCCGTCTGCATCTGCCGCATCATCCAGATCCAGAGCACCAGAATGAGCAGCAAGGGCAGGCCGTCAATCAGCAGCTCGGCCATCCAGCCGGAGTTGGACTGGTTCTTGACGTTGACGGAGACGCCCTTGTCCTGTAGGACCTTGAAAACGTCGGGGTAAGAAGCCGGGATGATGCTGTGGAAGGTTTCGTCTTTGGGACTGCGCACCTTGCCGTGCACGTCCTGGCCGTCGATGGTGACCGAGGCGATGTTGCCGTTCTGCGCCTGCGTCATGAACTGCGTGAAGTTGATCTGCTGTTCACGAGCAGAGGCTCCCCCCATTTTCACCATTTGCCACAGCACGAGCGCGGCGGCAATTAGAACCACCCAGAGAACGACGCTTTTGACAGTTGAATTCACAGGAAGTTTTGAGTTTCGAGTTTAGGTTTCCAATGCCGGCGCCGAAGCTGCTGCTTTTTTAGATGTTAATGGCGGAGAATAGTTCCCACAGAGAGGCATAGTGCTGCTGGTTGGCACACGCACGACGCTATTCCCATTATAGCAGCGGTCCCGCGCCAGGGGTGATGAGTTCGAGGGTGCGAGCGGTCAGAAGACAGCTGCAGCGAGCGAGGGAGCGGCGGCGCGGACGGCGGGCGGGCGCGGCCAGCCAGGCCAGGATTTCTTCTAAGGCAAGCGAATCGAGGCCGCGAACGTCACCCTGAAGACGCTCCACCGCAGCACGCAGCAGGCGCCGCTGAACAGCAAGCGGCAGGGCGAGGAGTTCTTTCCGGGGTAGCGTGCCGCCAGTGGTCGTAGGGGTCCAGAGGTGGCTAAGGAGGGGATCGAGGTAGCTGGCCCAGAATTCGTTTTCGGCCTGTGCGAACGAGGCCAGAGAGGCCAGGTGGACAGCCAGCGCCGGGTTGAAGGCAGCGGCCAGCTCAGGCACAAAGCGATGGCGCAGAAGGTTGCGGCGCGGACCGAGGTCGGCGTTGGTGGCGTCCTCGCGCCAGGGCTGCTGGCGGGCTTCGAGCCAGGCGCGCAGCTCGGCACGGCGAAAGCCCAGCAGCGGCCTAATGATGCCATCGGCGCGACGGGGGAGAATCCCCGCCAGCCCGGACGGACCGGCGCCCCGCAGCAACCGCAGCAGGACGGTTTCAGCCTGATCGTCGGCGGTATGGGCGGTGGCAATGAAATCAGCCCTGCCGGCACCGATCAGCGCGGTGAAGTAGGCGTAACGCTGGCGCCGGCCAGCTTGCTCGCGATCGCGCGCCGGAGGCGCCGCTGGGGCCTCGCCGAGGTGGAAATCAACACTGTGCTGGGCCGCGAGGCCGCGCACGAAGGCGGCGTCGGCGGCCGATTCCGGCCGCCAGTGGTGATCGAAGTGGGCAATTGAGAGCTGCAGGCCATAGACAGGCGCAAGCTCCGCCAGCAACAGGAACAGGGCAACGGAGTCGGCGCCGCCGGAGACCGCAGCAGCAATGCGGTCACCGGGTTGAAAGAAGCTGGCGAGAGTTTCGCGCGCAACCGCCACTCCGGAATTTTAGATCGAGTGTAGCGGGTTGTGGGGACTGGAATCCGGAGACACGGGGCAGCTCTGCTAAGTATCAATGGTTGCAGCCAAAAGGAGCAGAGCGGGAGCGGTCCTGCGGGTGCAAGAGGATGGGCATGAAGAACCGCACCACTGTCCTATCGTTCCGTTTGCTCGTCCCTCTTCTGTTTCTGCTGGTAGCAGGGTTGCTGGCGGCCCAGAGCCTGACCTCAGGCGGCGTCACTGGCGTAGTCACCGATCCCAGCGGCGCCGCCATCCCGGGCGCCAAGGTAACCCTGATCAACACCCAAACCGGCACGGCAAAAATTGTCAGCACCGGCGCACACGGGGAATATCAGTTTTCCCTGCTGCCACCGGGTAGCTATACGGTCGAGGCGGTCGCCACCGGTTTCACTCCCAAGAAGGTGAGAGTCGCCGTGAACGTGGGCCAGGTGGCGGCGGCCAACATGAGTCTGCAGGTAGGCGCGGCCACGCAAACCGTCACCGTGACCGGCGAGGCGGCGCCGGTACAGATCAACAATGCGAACATCACTACCAGTTTCAGCAACGCGCAAGTGCAACAGGTGCCCAACGGGGGCGGCGACCTGACCTCGATGGTGCAGACCGCGCCGGGGGCGGTGATGAACACCCAGAGCGGGTACGGCAATTTCTCCACCTTCGGCTTGCCGGCCACATCCAACCTGTTTACCATCAACGGCCAGCCCGACAATGATCCGTTTTTGAATCTGAACAACTCCGGACCGACCAACCTCACGCTGGGGCAAAGCGGGGTGCAACAGGTGACCGTGGTGAACAACGGTTACTCGGGCCAGTACGGCGGCTTTGGCGGTGCGAACGTAAACTACGTTACCAAGTCAGGCACGAATGGCTGGCACGGGGATGCGACCTACAACTGGAACGGTCGGACGATGAACGCCAATAGTTTCTTCAACAACGCCAGCGGCGCGCCGCGTTCGTTCGACAACATCAACAACTGGTCGGTGGGCTTTGGCGGCCCGATCGTGAAAGATAAGACGTTTTTCTTTGTGAACACCGACGGCCTGTATGTGGTGCTGCCCACCAGCGTGCAGACCCGAATTCCGAGCCCGGCGTTTCAGGCGGCGACCTTGGCCAATCTAGCGGCCACGGGCAATGCGGCCCAGGTGCCGTTCTATAACAGCATCTTCAACCTGTATAACACCGCCAACGGCGCGAGCCGGGCGACACCGCTGGCAGGGTCGTGCGGCACATTCACGGGCCTGCCGGCGGGAGGGGTGTGCGCAAATTCGTTCTTCTCGAACACCAGCAACAAGACACACGAGTGGGACCTGGCGGCCCGGGTAGACCAGCATTTTGGCCCCAACGATACCGCCTACTTCCGTTACTCGATGGACCGGGGAATTCAGGCCACGGAAACTGACCCGGTCAACCCGGCGTTCAACATCACCAGTAACCAGCCGGAATACCAGGGCCAGACGAACTGGACCCACAGCTTCAGCGGCGGCTCGGTGAACCAGTTCAACGCCAGCGGCAACCATTACTCTGCCATTTTCGGACCGAATCCAGCGGCGCGTGCGGCCGTGTTTCCCTATTCGCTGAGTTTCGCCGGCGGCTCGTTCGCCAACCTGGGCGGGCTGAGTTATCTCTTCCCGCAGGGACGCAACGTGACCCAGTTCGGCCTGACCGATGATTTTTCCCTGGTCGACGGCATCAACACCTGGAAATTCGGCGTGGATTGGACCCTGAACGACGTCAACGATTACGACTTGGGGATCTTGACGACCCCGCTGGTCGTGACCACCCTCGATAACTTCTTCGCCGGCAAATCGCTGTTTGCCGAACAGGCCTTCCCCAACCGGTTCAACCAGCCGGTGCGGCTGTACCGGCTGGGCGGGTACGTGGAAGATGACGTAGCCGTGACGCCGGATTTGAAGCTGACGCTGACGCTGCGGCTGGAGCATCACTCCAATCCGGTGTGCCTGCACAATTGCGTGTCCCGGCTAACGGCGCCGTTCCCGGAACTGGCGCACGATCCCGCCGTGCCTTATAACGCGGTGATTCAGACCGGACTCCGGCGGGCGTTCCCCTCCACGCAAACGGTGCTGTGGCAACCGCGCGCTGGCTTCGCCTGGCAGGTCTTCGGCATGCACAACACGGTGCTGCGGGGCGGATTTGGCATGTTCAATGACTCGCTGCCGGGACAGTTGATGGACAGCTTGGCAGGGAACTCTCCCAATCTGAACACTTTCATCGTGCCGGGCACGCTGGCGCCGGGTACGCCCGGGTTTGCGCCGGCCGCCGCCACCGCGGATAATGCCGCCTTCCTGACCGCCTTTGCTAACGGGGGCACCCTGGCCTCGATTTCGGCAACTAACCCGGGCTTTGTGCCGCCGGGCTTTTTCAGCACGCCGACGAAAGTGAAGCCACCGACCTACTACGAATGGAACCTGGAGCTGCAGCAGGGGATCGGCGCCAACTCCAGCTTCAGCCTGAATTACGTAGGCAACCATGGCATTCATGAGCCCGTGCTCAACAGCGGCATCAATGCCTTCGCGACGGGCTTTGTGGGCCTGCCGGCCACGGCCCCAGACCCGCGCTTCGCCACCGTCACTCACCTCCAGAACCAGGCCATCTCGAATTTCAACGGCCTGACGGTGCGATTCCAGCACCGTATGGCGGGCGGGCTGGAGTTCGGCGTGAACTACTCCTGGAGCCACGCGCTGGATGAAATTTCCAATGGTGGCTTCAATCCCTTCAACTTCGGCACCAACACCAGCGTTCTTAGCCCGCAGGATCCGTTCAACCTGCGGCGGTTCAACTACGGCAACGCCGACTATGACATCCGGCAATACCTGAGCCTGAATTACGTATGGACGATTCCGTTTGACCGGGTGTTCGGTTCGGGCGGCGGCAGCGCGCTCTGGAAGGGCTGGACGCTGGCGGGAAGCCTGTTTGCCCGCAGCGGCTTGCCGATGACGGTGATCGACAACGCCGCGACTTCGACACTGGCCGCCACCAACTTCGGCAATGGCACCTCGACCAGTGCAGTGCTGTTCGCCAGTGAGCTGACCGGCAACGGGCAGAACGGCACCTGCACGATCGACAAGCAGTGCCTGAACGCCGCCGCGTTTTCCCCCTCGACCGCGACGCCCACTGGCTTTGGCAACCAGGTCCGGAATCAGTTCCGCGGCCCGCGCTTCTTCGACACCGACCTGAGCGTGATGAAGAACACGGCGATTCCGGGTTGGGAGAACGGACAGTTGGCGCTGGGGATCCAGTTCTTCAACCTCTTCAATCACCCCAACTTCGACCAGCCCGTGGCCGATGTTGCCAACTCACAGTTCGGGACCGTTATTCGGACAGTGAGCGTACCCACAAGCCTGCTGGGCTCGTTCCTGGGAGGAGATGCCTCGCCACGTCTCATTGAGCTGACGGCGAAGTTGATCTTTTAGGTCCTTACAGCTTCCAGCTTGCTGTAACTCCCGGCGCCGCGCGTGGAGACACGCGGGGCGCCGGTTTTTTGTAAGCTGTCAAACGCAGCTTGCGGCGACCGGGCCGGGCTCTGCGTTGAATCACCCCATGAGCCATGCGACATGTTCTTCTGCGTGGTGGATAAGGCGGCATCGGGCACGCCGACCAACCAGAATTTCGGTTGACATCGATCTGAGCGTATTCAAGAACACGGCAATTCCCGGCTGGGAGACCGCGCAGTTGGGTTTGGCAGCGCAGTTCTTCAATCCGTTCAACTACCCCAACTCTGGTAACCCGATCAATGACATCTGCAAGACAAATCCTGAGCGCGGTGAGCGTACCCACGAGCCGGCTGCGATCGTTCCTGGGCGACGATGAATTGCCGCGCCTGATCGAGTTGACGGCCAAACCGAACTTCTAGTTTTTAGTTATCGGTTGTCAGTTATCAGTTTGGGCCGGCGGTGCTCGAAAGTTGAGTGCCACTGGCTATTTTTTGTTACCGTGAAGGTTGCAGTACTACCCACGAGCCCCGGCGCACGCAAGTGTGACGGGGCATTCGTGTTATAGCGGATCGGCGGTGCGCCGCGGCTGCCAGCCGAGAAGCGCCGCAGGATACACTGGCGTCTGGAGGCGACGTGATCGATCCGGAAATTTTCAAGAGCTACGACATCCGCGGAGTGTATCCGGACCAGTTGGATGAGGCCGGGGCCGAAGCGATTGCCCGGGCATTTGCACAAGTGGTGGCCGCGAAGCAGGTCGTGGTCGGCAAAGACGTGCGGGCTTCGGGCCCGGCGCTGGCCGCGGCGGCGATCGGAGCGCTACTCCGCGCCGGAGTCGAGGTCGTAGACATCGGAACGGTGTCGACCGACATGTTCTACTTTGCCGCCGCGACGCTTGACGTGGACGGAGGATTTACCGTCTCGGCGTCGCATAATCCCAAAGAGTGGAATGGCTTCAACTGCTGCCGCCGCGGGGCCGTACCCCTCGCGCTCACCAGCGGCCTGGAAAAGGTTCGCGAGCTGGCGCTGCGCGACAACAGAGGAGCGCCAGCGAGTGTGCCGGGGGCACTGCGGCAGGAAAACGTCTGGGACGGGTTTGCCGATTACGTGCTGGGCTACATTGACCGGACGAAACTGCGGCCAATGCGGATTGTGGCCAATGGCAACTGCGGCTTGCAGGTCAAAGTGCTGCGGCTGGTGGCACGGCGCGGCGGACTACCACTGGAGATCCAGGGCATGTACGAGGAGCCGGACGGAAATTTCCCCGTACCGGGCGGCGTGCCGAATCCCTTACTGCCGCAAAACCAGGGCGAGCTTGTGGAAGCGGTGAAGCAAAACCATGCCGATCTCGGCGTGGCATGGGATGCCGACGGCGACCGCTGCTTTTTCGTGGATGAGACGGGATATTTCCTGTCCGGCTACTTCACCACGGCGATCCTGGCACGGTCGATTCTGCACCATGAACCAGGGGCGACGGTGGTGATTGACCCGCGCAGCATCTGGGCAACACAGGAGACCATTGCCACGCTCGGAGGCAAGACCGTGCTGAGCCGGGCGGGAATGACGATCATTCCCGCAAAGATGCGGGAGGTGAACGCTGCCTTTGCGGGAGAGATGTCGGCGCATTTCTATTTCCGCCGGAACTGGTACCGGGACAACGGCATGATTCCCCTGCTGCTGATGCTGGAGCTGCTGGGGCGGGAGAAGAAGAAGCTGTCGGAGTACGTAGCGCCGCTGCGCGCAAAGTATTTCGCCAGCGGGGAGATCAATTTCGAGGTGGCCGATGCCGCGGCCGTGATCGCGCGCGCGGAAACCGCGTTTGCCGGCGGAGAGATGGATTACACGGATGGATTGTCGGTAGCGTATCCGGATTGGCGGTTCAATCTGCGGCCGTCGAATACCGAACCGCTGCTCCGGCTCAATGTCGAAGCGCGCAGCCAGGCGTCGCTGGACGCGGGACTGGGGCGGGTGCGCGCAGTAGTAGAATAGAAGTCTCCTGAGTACATAAATCATGAAACTGGGCGTGGTGGTGTTTCCAGGCAGCAATTGCGACCACGACGCGCTGGCCGCGGCGTCGCTGGCGGCTGGGCAGCCGGCGGAAGCGTTGTGGCATGAGAGCGAAGACCTGCGCGGCTGCGACGCCATCATTCTGCCCGGCGGGTTCAGCTATGGGGACTATCTGCGGACCGGAGCGATTGCGCGCTTTTCGCCAATTTTGAAGCCGCTGGCGAAGTTTGCCGCCGCCGGGCATCCACTGCTGGGAATTTGCAATGGCTTTCAGATACTCTGTGAAGCCGGACTATTGCCGGGGGCGCTGGTCCGCAACGCCGGCATGCGCTTTGTCTGCCGGCAGATTCGGGTGCGGGTAGAAGTCATCGATACACCATTTACAGCCGCCTACACGGCGGGCAAAGTGATTTCCATTCCGGTGGCCCATGGGGAAGGCAATTACGTGGCGGAGCCGGAGGTGTTGGAGCGTCTGGAGCGCAACCGGCAGGTTGTGTTCCGCTATGAGCCTGAGGACAATCCCAACGGCTCGATGCACGACATTGCGGGGATCTGCAACGACGGCCGCAATGTGGTTGGGCTAATGCCGCATCCGGAGCGGGCCATTGACGCCGCACTGGGATCGCAGGGCGGCTGGCGGGTGTTGCATTCTTTAGAGATGGTATGCCGGTAGGCGACGCGCAAATCCGGTTGCAGGGGCTGACGGAGGCGGAATATGAGTGCGTCCGCACGCTGCTGGGGCACGAGCCCAACGAGACCGAGCTGGGCGTATTTGCGGTGATGTGGAGCGAACACTGCTCCTATAAGAGCAGCCGCGTGCACCTGAAGACGCTGCCCACGGCGGGGCCCGACATTCTGCAGGGCCCCGGCGAAAACGCCGGAGTCGTGCGGATTGGCGCCGGCTGGGCGTGCGTGTTCAAGATCGAGTCCCACAACCACCCGAGTTACATCGAGCCCTTCCAGGGCGCGGCCACGGGCGTGGGCGGCATTCTGCGGGACGTCTTCACCATGGGAGCGCGACCGGTGGCGATTATGGACTCCTTGCGCTTTGGACCACCGGAAGATGCGCAGAACGCCGCCATCATGGACGGCGTCATTCGCGGCATCGGCCATTACGGGAACTGCTTTGGCGTGGCAAACCTGGGCGGCGAAACGGTGTTTGATGCCAGCTACAGCGGCAATCCGCTGGTGAACGCCTTCGCGCTCGGCATTGCGCGCGAAGACAAGCTGTTTTTTGGCAAAGCCGCCGGTATCGGCAACCTCGTCATTTACGTCGGTGCCAAGACCGGGCGCGACGGCATTCACGGCGCCACCATGGCCAGCGAGGAATTCTCCGAAACCAGCGCCGCCAAGCGGCCGAACGTGCAGGTAGGCGATCCGTTCCTGGAGAAATTGCTGCTGGAGGCGTGCCTGGAGGCGATGGCGACCGGCGCCGTGGTGGGCATTCAGGACATGGGCGCCGCGGGGCTAACCAGCTCGAGCTGCGAAATGGGTGGCCGCGCCGGCACGGGTGTGGCACTGAATCTCGACCGGGTTCCCCAGCGCGAAACCGGCATGACGGCGTACGAGATGCTGCTCAGCGAAAGCCAGGAACGGATGCTGCTGGTGGCCGAGCGCGGGCGCGAGAAAGCAGTCTTCGATGTTTTTGCCAAGTGGGGCCTTGATGCCGTCACCGTCGGGGAGGTCACCGGAGACGGCAAGCTCCGGGTGAGTCATCACGGCAAGGTTGTGGCGGAAATCCCCAATGCCGCGCTAACCGAAGCGGCGCCGCGGTATCAGCGCCCGCAGCAGCGGCCGGAGCGGGCGATTCCGATGGCGGCGCCACTGGGCCTGCTGGACCAGCAACGGGACTGGAAGGCCGATGTTCTGGCGCTGCTGGCCTCCCCGAATGTGTGCAGCAAACGCTGGGTGTGGGAGCAGTACGACACCATGGTGCGCACCAACACGCTCGCCGGTCCAGGTGGCGATGCCGGCGTAATCGGCATAAAAGACACGCCGTTTGCCTTGGCGATGGCGCTCGACGGCAACGGACGCTATTGCGCCCTCGACCCCCAAACCGGGGCCAAATTGGCTGTCGCGGAGGCAGCCCGCAAGGTGGCTTGCACCGGTGCCGTACCCATCGCCGCGACCAACTGCCTCAATTTTGGCAATCCCGAAAAACCCGAGGTCATGTGGCAGTTGGCGGAAGCCATTGCCGGCATCGGGGAAGCGTGCCGGGCGCTGGGAACGCCCATCACGGGCGGCAATGTGAGTCTGTACAACGAGACCCTGGGCGTCGGAATTCAACCGACTCCGGTGGTCGGAGTGGTGGGACGGCTGGAAATTCGCCCGGGACCTTTGGGCAGCCGATTCCCTGCCCCGGGGCTGGCAATTGTGCTGCTGAGCGGCGCGCCCGAAGGCGATTGGCTGGGGGCCAGCGAGTACGCGGCTGCCATTCTGGGATCGACGTGGGGAATGCCACCCGCGCTGGATCTGGAGGCCGAGCAGCGGCTGCACGCAGTCCTGCACGCGGCCCACGCGCAAGGCTGGTTGCGATCGGCGCATCAGGTTTCGACCGGCGGCTTGGCCGCTTGCCTCGCTGAATGTTGCCTGGCGCGGCGGGCGGAAGAAGTGCCCGCGGAAAGGTTCGGAGCCAAGGTGGAGCTGGCCGCAGCGAGCGCGATGCTGGCGTTGTTTGACGAAGCCGCGAGCCGGGTGGTGATTAGCTGCGCTCCGGAAGACACCACCGGGTTGATAGCGCTCGCGGAGGCGAAAGGATTGCGGGCACATCGCCTCGGTTCAACCCAGTTGGGGCCGCTGGAGATTACATGGCATGGTCAGGAGATGGTCCGCCTGAGCCTGGAGGAGATGACCGCAGCGTGGGAGGCCATGACGCGATGAGTGCTCCCTTCGATGATCTGCGCGAGAAGTGCGGCATCGTAGGCGTGTGGGGACACGCCGAAGCCGCGAAGCTGGCGTATCTGGGACTGTACGCGCTGCAGCACCGGGGACAGGAATCGGCCGGGATCGCGTCCACGGAAGCGCGGAACGCGACGGATGCCATTCACACCCAGCGCGCCATGGGACTGGTGGCGGATATTTTTACGCCCGACGTGCTGGCCGGCCTGCCCGGGCGGGCGGCGATCGGCCACACGCGCTATTCCACGTGCGGCGACAGCGGCCTGAACAACGCCCAGCCGCTGACCATCGAGTGCAACAAAGGCCAAATCGCCATTGGACACAACGGCAATCTGACCAACGCCGCCGGGATTCACCAGCGCCTGGAGGCGGCAGGGTCGATTTTTCAGACCACCAGCGACACGGAAGTGATTCTGCACCTGCTGGCACAAGCGCAGACGGGGAACTTTGATACAGCGCTGGAGCAGGCCCTGCGACAAGTCGAGGGGGCCTACTCACTGGTTTTGCTGACCTCCGACAGCTTATATGCCATCCGCGATCCCTGGGGGTTCCGGCCCCTGGCGATGGGACGCCTGCCCGAGGGTGGGGTGGTTTTCGCCAGCGAGACCTGCGCCTTCGACCTCATCGGCGCCCGCTACGAGCGGGATATCGCAGCCGGGGAATGGGTGCGGGTAAGCTGGGATGCAGACGCACCCCGGATCGAAAGCCACCGCTTCGCCCCGCCGCGGCCGCTGCGGCAATGCGTTTTCGAGCATGTGTATTTCGCGCGGCCGGACAGCCAGGTGTTCGGCCAGAGCGTGCAGCAGAGCCGCGAGGCGATGGGCCGCATTCTGGCGCGCGAGGCTCCGGCGGCGGCCGACGTGGTGGTACCGGTGCCGGATTCGGGCGTGGCTGCCGCGCTCGGATACGCTGAAGCCGCGGGCCTGCCCTGCCGCTTCGGCCTGATCCGGAATCACTATATCGGCCGGACCTTCATCGAACCCTCGCAGCAGATACGCGATTTCGGCGTAAAGCTGAAACTGAATCCGGTGCGGCGGCTGCTGGAAGGCAAACGGGTGGTGCTGGTGGATGACTCGATTGTGCGCGGGACAACCAGCCGCAAGATCGTGAACATGATCCGGGACGCAGGAGCGAAGGAGGTGCATGTGCGCATATCCTCGCCGCCGTTCATCTCGCCGTGCTACTACGGCATCGATACGCCGACCAAGCAGGAGTTGGTGGCCGCCAATGAGAGCGTGGAGGAAATCCGGGCGGCGATCGGCGCCGACAGCCTGGCCTACCTGTCGCTGGGGGGACTGGACGAGGCGGTCGGCAACCGCGACGACCGCTTCTGCAAATCGTGTTTTACTGGGCAATATCCGACGCCGGTCTAGATTGGGCCGGATCGCTTAAAATGAAAGGGCTGCAGGCTGTCTCAGTCGCATGCCAAACGCCCACGACAACTTAGACTCGCTGTCGCACTACATTCTGGGGCTGGCGCGTCTGGGCAAGCGTACGGCCCTCATCGAGCAACAGCTCTATCGCGCCTACCGGCTGAGTTACGCCGAGTTGATCGGCAAGGCATGCGCTCTGCAACAGGAACTGGTGCGCCGGGGAGTGAAGCCCGGAGACCGCGTGATGCTGTGGGGCGCAGCCGGGGCGGCCTGGGCGATCGCCTTTTACGGCTGTGTGCTGACCGGCGCAGTCATGGTGCCGCTGGATGTGGCCTTTTCGGCGGAATTGGCCGCACGGGTACGCAAGCAGACCGAGGCCGTGCTGCTGTGCACCGATCGCGGCGAAACCCTGGATACCGCGGTCCTGCCCTTTGCCGCTATCCGCGAGTTGCCGCCGGCGGCTGCGGCGCCCGAGCCCGCGGCTGTCGATGCGAATTCCCTGCTGGAAATCGTCTATACCTCCGGCGCCACCGCCGAACCCAAGGGCGTGATGATCACGCACGGGAACGTGTTGGCGAATCTGCGGCCCGTAGCCAACGAAGTTAGAAAGTACAAGCCGCGGCTGCGGATCCTGCTGCCGCTGGGATTCATTCACCTGATTCCGCTGAGTCACTTGTTCGGTCAGATAATGGGGTTGTTGATCCCCACCCTGGTGGACAGCACCGTGATCTACCCGGAAACCCAGGCGCCGGCGCAATGGGCCGGCTTGATGAAGCGCTATCGCGCCTCGGCGCTGGTGGCCGTCCCGCAGCAGTTGCAGCTATTCAGCCAGTGGGCGCTGGCGGAAATCGGCACGACCTTTCCGGAGGCCATCGAGATCAGCAAGGCCCACGGCATCCTGTGGCGCTTCCGGCGCTGGCGCAAGTTGCACCGGCGGTTGGGCTGGAAGATGTGGGCGTTCATTTCCGGCGGCGCCGCGCTCAGCCAGGAAGTGGAAGATGGCTGGCACGCGCTCGGGTATGCCGTGGTCCAAGGCTACGGGTTGACGGAAACCGCGCCCGCCATTGCGATTACGCATCCCTTCAAAATCCGGCGCGGCGCGGTGGGGCAGACGCTGGACGGAGTCGAAGTGAAGATCGCTCCGGACGGAGAAATCCTGGTGCGCGGCGGGAATGTATCACCGGGCTATTACAACAATCCCGAGGCGACGCAGCAGGCGTTTGCCGATGGCTGGCTGCATACCGGTGATCTGGGGCGAATTGACGGAAACAAGAACCTGACGTTTTTGGGGCGGAAAAAAGAAGTCATCGTCACACCCGATGGGCTGAACGTATATCCCGAGGACGTGGAGCGGGCCTTGCTGGCGCAGGCGGCGGTGGCCGAAGTGGCGGCCGTGGAAGACCGGCGCAATGGCGGCAGCAAGGTCCATGCCGTGGTGGTGCTGCGCGAGGGCGCGCCGGCCGCGGAACTGGACGCGGCCGTGGCCGGTGCGAATGGCCAACTGGAACCGCACCAGCGTGTGCGCGCGGCCTCCTTATGGCCGCAGGCGCACTTGCCTCGCACCACCTCGACCCACAAGCTGCAGCGCATCGCGATTGCGCGCTGGGTCAATCAGGGTCAGCCAGCCACGCCGGAAAAGATCGGTGACGGCGAAGCAGTTAACTGGAAGCAGTTTGTGGCGCGGCGCTGGGGCATCGCGGCGGCGCGGATGTTGCCGCAGGTGCGGCTCGATACGGATCTGGGACTGTCCTCGCTCGATCGCGTGGAATTGTGGAGCTGGATCGAGGCGCATGCAGCCGGCGCGCTGGAGGAAACCTCGATCGTGCTGGCGCAAACCGTGGCGGACGTCGATGCCTTGCTCGTGCCGCAGGCCGCCGCGGCGGAGAAGAGCGCGGCCATGGTCAGCGGCGTCGGGGGCGGTGCTGTGCTGCCCCCGCCGCAAGCGCCGCCGTTGCTGGTGCCGGCGCACGAGAAAACCTGGCCCTTGCACCCCGCTGTGCGCCATGTTCGCGCCGGCTTATTCGATGCGATTGTCTTCCCGGTCCTGAAAACGGCCGTTTCACGTTTGACCGTCGAAGGCGCGGAGCAGTTTGCCCACTGGCAGCGCCCCATCTTTTTCATTTCTAACCATCAGAGCATGCTGGACGTGCCCCTGATTCTGCGTGCCATGCCGCGGGAATGGCGGCCCTGGCTGGCACCGGCCATGGGGATTGACCCCTACGTCGGTGCCTATGACCCGCGCGCCTCACGCTGGCGCCGCTTCCGCGATCGCTGGCGGCTGCAGTTATCGCAGCTCTTTTTCAACGGCTATCTGCTCACCGCCTACGGCGCCGTGGGTGCCTCCTTGCGGCACACCGGGCGGCTGGCCGATCAGGGCTATTGTCCGCTGATTTTTCCGGAGGGCATGCGCACGCCCGATGGCAAATTGCATCCTTTCCGCCCCGGCATTGGCGTCTTTGCTTCGGCCCTGCGCTTGCCGGTCGTGCCGATCGAGATTGGCGGCTTATACGAGATATTGCCGGACAAAGCGCGCCGCGCCCATCGCGGGCCTGCATATGTGAAATTCGGACCGATGTTGCATTTCCGCAGAGAAAGCGCCGAAGAAATTACCGCAAAACTGGAAGAATGGTATAGACTGCGTGAGTAACTCCGTAGCACGAGGCGCCAACGCAAGCATGCCAGTCTGCAAGTACTGCGAGAGCGCGGAAACCGCACGCACGCACCGGAAATTCGGTGAAAAACTGGCGGGATGCCGGATCGTCTATGCCTGCACGCACTGCGGCCGCCGCAATCCCGTCTACCATGTGAAGAACTGCTGGCGCTGCGGCACCGATCTGGACCGCCGGCGGCGGGAAACCGTCAGTGACCGCCTGGCCTCCGTAGCGATGCTCTGGCCCTATTCTTGCCGGCGCTGCGGCAAACGCCGCTACCGCTGGGGAAAACACTCCGGCTAAAGCAAAATCAGCATCGCTGTGGCCCGGCGGATCGAACCGCCTGCGGCTTTGACATCAGGAAATGCCGTACGCCTCAGTCCGATGCGGGATACGCGAACGCTGATTTTGCTTTAAGCGGTCACGGTATAATTGTTCGTCGAGCTTGCCGGGTCGTTCAATGGTAGGACAGCAGATTCTGGATCTGCCTATCGGGGTTCGAGTCCCTGCCCGGCAGCCAATTCCCCGCCATCATTTCCACTTGATGTTGCAACCTAGGCTGGGACTTTGGCTGGCGGCCACCGGCTGGCCTGCCAGCAGAGCCTCCAGCGCAGCCCGCACGTCGGTGCCAGTGACCGGAACGCCATTGCCCGGGCGGCTGACATCGAGCTGACCGCGATAGACGAGTCTGCGCTGGCTATTGTATAAAAAGAAATCGGGCGTGCAGGTGGCCCCATACGCACGCGCCGTGGTTTGCGGCTCGTCATAGCAAACGGGGAAATTGAAACCGGTCTCGACCGCCAGGGCGCGCAGCCGCTCGGGCGCGTCTTCCGGATAGGCGCGGGCATCGTTAGCGCTGATGGCCACAAGGCTGGCCCGCCCGCGGTAGTCGCGCCCCAGTTGCGCCAGCGCGGCTTTGACGTGCCAGACATAGGGACAGTGCCGGCTGAGGAACGTCACCAGCAGCGGACGATCAGCGGGCAGATCCGCCAGTCGCACGGTCTCGCCGCTCACTACGTCGGGTAAAGAAAAATCGGGCGCCGGGGTGCCGAGTGGCACCATCTTCGAGGAAGTGGCCGCCATACTTCCTTTTTACCGCACCTGGGCCGCAATATCGGAAGCCAGCCCTTCGCCGGCGATCGCCGTTTCCTCGTGCGGCCGGTCCTTCCAGGCGGGCACATCGAGGTTGTAGCGGTGCTCGGCCATGGTGAAGCGGTTGCGAACCGCCCAGTCGTGCTGATCGATCTGGAGCAGCACGGAAGCCATGGGAACCATGCCGCTCCAGACGTGCGGTTTCAGTTCTTCCATGAAACTCTGCCCTTCCCGATCGTTCTGCATGCCCAGGGTGAAGTGGAGCTTGTGATAGAACGCCTTTTCGAGCGGCAGCGGCAGCGACAAGCGCGCCTGACGGCGGCCGCTGTCCAGGTAAACCCCCCGCATGCGCTTGGCGATGTTCTTGTAATCAAAGGTCTTGGACACCAGCTTGATGAAGCCCTCCTGTAATTGCCGGGGCGTCATCTTCATGGGCACGAAGACCGTGTGGTGCGCATCGTAGAGCTTGGCCTTGACGGTGAGAATGCGGCCTTCGGCCAGGAATCGCTTCCACTGGTCGGACGTGGGCGTGAGAATGTTGAAGTACGGATATAGAACGTTGTTGCGGTCGAAGAAATCGTAGGCGGCGTCGAAGCAGGCCTCAGTATCGCCGTCCGTGCCAAAAATGAAACTGGAGATCGCTTCCATGCCGTGCGCGCGCAGGGTCGCGACCGCTTCGTCGTAGTTGTGCGCGATGTTGTGCAGCTTATTGAAGGCCTTCAGGGTCTCGCGATCCTGGCTTTCAAAGCCCATGAAGATGTTGTAGAAGCCGGCTTCCTCGAGTAGCGCCAGCGCCTCTTTGTCCTTATAGACATTGATGGTCATCTGGGAGCCGAAGACGGCGCGGTAATGCGGATATTTCTTCTTGAGCTTGATGATGGCCCGCAGCATCTCCTTGACCGTGCGCGGGTGGCCGAAGATGTTGTCGTCCACGAAAAAGATGGGCCGGTAAAAGACGCGGCCGAGGATGTCGTGCTTGAAATAGACTTCCAGCTCTTCCGTGAGGTGCGCGGGCGTTTTGTACCGCATGTCGTGGCCCAGCATCTGCACGATAGAGCAGAACTCGCAACTGAAGGGGCAGCCGCGGCTGGACTGCAGCGTGAGCGACACCTGATGCAACCACTCCCAGCGCTTGACGCGGGGAATATGTTGCGCCTTGATCATGTCGGTCTTTTCGGTCTGCCGGTAGATCTGCTGCAACTTGCCGTCACGGCAGTCGGTAAGAATTTGCCCCCAGACGTACTCGGCCTCGGTGGTGCAGATGGCGTCGGCGTGGGCCAGGCTGTTGTGGGGAATCATGAAGGGGTGATAGCCGCCCATCACCACCTTGACCCCGCGTTTACGGAAATGATCGGCGATCTGGTAGGCCCGCGTAGCGTTGGTCACCATCACGGTGATGGCGACCAGATCGACATTGGCGTCCATGTCGATGTCACGGAGATTCTCATTAATGACGGTGAGATCGACCCATTTCGGCGTGAGCGCGCTCAGCGACTCCAGCCCGTTGAACTGCAGGCCGTAGCTCTTGCCGCGCAAGGGCCAGAACGCCAGCTCATGCACCCGTTCCATGCTGAATTGGGTGCGGACCAGCGACTCCGGGTCACGC
This sequence comes from Acidobacteriota bacterium, assembly GCA_004299485.1. Taxonomy (NCBI): domain Bacteria; kingdom Pseudomonadati; phylum Acidobacteriota; species Acidobacteriota bacterium. The sequence goes on along the minus strand of SCQP01000017.1, from coordinate 4,448 downwards.
TTGGGATAGATCAGGAAAACGCGCATCTGTTCGGCCCTCCGACCACCGGCATACAGCACCAGCAACTACCAGCCTACGGCTGAATCGCCTCATTATGCATGTTTTTCTTTGCCGCGTGTGCAGTTGTCGGCAACCGTCGCAGCTGGGCAATTTCGTGCAGGGCGAGCAGCACCCCGCGGGGCGAGCCCACCGCATAGTCGGCGGCGCTGGGGGCGGAGTTTTCACGGCTTTCCACTTTGATGCCCAGAAGCTGTGGGTTGTACAGGCGGAAAACGTCCTCATCGGTCGTATCGTCGCCGAAGTAGAACCCCAGATCACAGCCCAGGCGGCGGAGAAGGCGTTCCAGCGCATGCCCTTTGGTGAGCGCGTCATCGGGCAACAATTCGATCACTTGGCGGCCGGCCAGCGTGCGAAACCCGTCTCCGGCGGCATAGCCGGAAACCAGCTCGCGAATCGGTTCTTCCCACTGGGGCGCTTGGCGGAAGTGCAGCGCCAGCGAATACGGCTTCGCTTCCAGACGCACGCCCGGCCATTGCGGCAAGCGCTCCCGGATCGAGTCGGCAATTTCGGCCAGCCGCCGCCGCATGGCCTGGGCGCGTGGCGGTGCCGGTGGCGGGCCGAGATCATCGCCCGCGCCGGGCGTGGTCTCGTTGCCGTGGCCGCCGACATACCAGCAGCCGGGTACGGGGCAGCGCGCCCGCAGGTCGCTGAGGGCCCGGCCGCTGACTACCGCGACGCGGAAGTCGCGCCGCGCCGCTAGTGCCGTCAGGACGTCCAGCATCCCCGGCAGCGGCAAAGCCGCGGCGGGATCCGCCACTATAGGCGCCAAGGTGCCGTCAAAGTCCGTGGCGATGAGGATGCGTGAGGCGTGGGCCAGCCGTTGCCTCCAGCCGCCGGGCATCGAGCACGCGCTGCCCCGGACCGCGCCGTCCACTGCCGGCGTCGAAGCTGCCGTCGAGACTGCCGGGGGAGAGGGGAGGGAGAGAAAGGCGGGGATCCTGGGCATCAAATTCGCGCTGCCGTATGGCACGCAAAATCTCCCGCGCCCATACTCCAATATCATAATGCGCCACCCGCCAGCGCAGCCGCCGCATGCGCTCCCGCCTCTCCACTTCCGGCATGGCCAGCGCCTCGGCGATGGCATCGGCAAAGCTGTCGGTGGCGTAGGGATTGATCAGCACGGCTTCGCGCAAAGAACGCGCCGCGCCGGTAAACTCGCTCAGCAGCAGCACCGCGTCTTCCCGCGCCGCCGCCACGAACTCCTTGCTGACCAGATTCATGCCGTCATGCAGCGAGCTCACGATGACCACGTCGGCCGCCTGGTACCAGTGCCAGATCTTTTCCGGCTCGACATAGATGTGCAGCGGCCGGATGGGCGTCCAGTCGGGCGTGCCGTGCAGGGCGTTGACGCGCGCGACCGTGCGCTCGACCGCGGCCGCGTAGTCGCGGTAGGCGCGGACGGTGGTCCGGCTGGGGGTGGCGATGTGGACGAAATCCACCTTGCGCTTCCATTCCGGATGGCGCTCGAACAGGCGCTGAATCGCCTCCAGCCGTTCGCGGATGCCCTTGGTGTAATCCAGCCGCTCCACGCTGATCACCAACTTGCGGTCCCCGTTGTGGATATACTCGCGGCGCAGATGCGAGGCTTCGCGCACCGCTGCCGGCTCGCGCGAAGCGCGCTGGATGTGATGGTAGTCGACACTCATGGGGAAAGCCGCGACGCTGGTGCGGCTCTGCCCGCCCACCACCGCGCTGCCGGCGCGGTCGACCCGCACCTGCAACTCACGGTCGACCGTGTCCAGGAAGTTATTGCAGTGGTAGGGCAGATGAAAACCGAGCAGGTCATTGCCCAGCAGTCCGCGCAGCAGGTCGCGCCGCCAGGGGCAGATGCGGAAGGCTTCGGGATTGGGCCAGGGAATGTGCCAGAACTGGGCGATGACCGCCTGCGGGCAGCGCTCGCGCAGCAGTAACGGCAGCACCGCAAGATGGAAATCCTGCACGAAGATGATGGCCGAGTCCCCGTTCACTTCGTCCGCCACCGTATCGGCAAAAACCTGATTCGCCTGCAGAAAGGCCTTCCACCAGCGTTCCTCAAAACGGGGCTGGTGATAGGCGATGTGGCAGAGCGGCCAAAGCGTCGAGTTGGCAAAGCCCGTGTAGAAGTCCTGCTGCAGCCGCGGCGGCAGAAAGATGCGGCGCAAGTCGTACTCCACACCCGGCGGCGGCGTCGTCACCCGGCCTTTGTCATCGACGCGCTCGGCATCGGCATCGCCGCTGGACGATGCGATCCAGGTGCCGTGCGTCGCTTGTACAATGGGTTCCAGGGCCAGCGTCAGGCCACTGGGCGGCTTTTCGACGCGAATGCTGTCGCCATGGCGCACATGCGCAAACGGCTGCCGGTTGGAGACCACGATAAAGCGCCGGCCCTCCAGCGAGGTAACTTCCTGCAGGATCTGTTGCACACCCACCATAAGATTGGTATATGATACGACGCTCAGCGGTCCGAACCCAAACCGCGCGCCCCCGGAGACGGACCGCCGCGGCGGTGACCGAGCCTGGTTCTATCGTAATGGAATGCATCGCGCCGTGCGTGGATGCGGGTGCATTTGCGGTAAAACGGACCTTGGGCGACCAGGTTGACGTCGCTGTCGATATCTATCAGCACGGGCATGGCGTGCTGGCGGCCGCGCTGCGGGTGCAAGCGCCAGGACAGACCGGCTGGCAGGAGCTGCCCTTGGGCGTGCCCGAGAATGACCGCTGGCGCGGCAGCTTTACTGTCACAAAACTGGGGATCTATGAATTCAGTTTTGTGGCCTGGACCGAGGCCTTTGCAAGCTGGCGGCGGGATACGGAACGCAAGCGGGCGGCGGGACAGGACATCGCCAGCGAGCTGACCGCCGGAGCAGCGCTGGCCACGGCCACGGCCGCGCGGGCGCAGGCGCCCGAGGATGCCACGGTGCTGCGCGACGCTGCCGCGGCGCGAACCGCCGCGGCGCTGCTGGCGGACGAAGTCCTGGCGGCCGAACGCCAGTGGCCCGATTTGACCGCACGACAGCAGGCGGAGCGCTCGTGGCAGGTGCTGGTGGAACGGCCGCGGGCGCGCTTTGGCTCCTGGTATGAGATGTTCGCGCGTTCCCAGGGCACCGACCCTACGCGCAGCGCCACCTTCGCCGAATGCGAAGTCCGGCTGCCCGAAATCGCCGCCATGGGCTTTGATGTGATTTATTTGCCGCCCATTCACCCGGTCGGCCAGACCAACCGCAAAGGCCGGAATAACGCCCTGCGTGCCATGGCGGCCGATCCCGGCAGCCCGTATGCCATTGGCAACGCCGCCGGCGGACACGATGCTGTCGATCCTGGCCTGGGCACCATCGAAGACTTCGACCACTTCCTGGCAACGGCAGCCGCGCAGGGCATCGAGATCGCGCTCGATCTGGCGCTGAATTGCTCGCCCGACCATCCCTGGGTAATGGAGCATCCGGAGTGGTTCTATCACCGGCCCGACGGCAGCATTCAGTACGCCGAAAATCCGCCCAAGCGGTATGAAGACATTTACCCGCTGAATTTTGATGGACCCGCAGCGCCGGAATTAGCCGCAGCCATACGCGATCTGCTGCTGTTCTGGGCGCGCCACGGAGTCCGAATCTTTCGCGTGGATAATCCCCATACCAAGCCCCTTCCCTTCTGGGAGTGGCTGCTGCGCGAGGTGCGCGCGGCTTATCCCGATGTGGTGTTTCTGGCCGAAGCCTTCACGCGCCCGAAGCCAATGAAGCGGCTGGCCAAGCTGGGCTTTTCGCAGTCCTACACCTACTTCACCTGGCGCAATACCAAACCCGAACTGGCGGACTATCTGACTGAGCTGGCGCTGGGACCGAGCCGGGAATATTTCCGGCCCAACTTTTTTGTGAACACGCCCGATATCTTGCCCGAGATTCTGCAACGCGGCGGACGGCCCGCGTTCTTGCAGCGGCTGGTGCTGGCGGCGACCCTTTCCCCTTCCTGGGGTATGTACAACGGCTTCGAGCTATGCGAAAACCGCGCCCTGCCGGGCACGGAAGAGTACGCCGATTCGGAGAAGTACCAGTTCAAGGTCTGGGACTGGAACCGGCCCGGCAATATCAAAGACTGGATTGCGAAGGTAAACCGCATCCGGCGCGAACACGCCGCGCTCCAGCGCATCGAGGGCCTGCGCTTCCTGCACGCCGAGAACCCCCAAATCCTGCTCTACGCGCGTTTTTCACCGGACTTTGAGGATGTTCTAGTGGTCGGAGTGAATCTCGACCCGGCGCACGCCCAGGAGGGCCCGATTGAGATTCCCGGCGCAGAGCTCGGCGTGGGCGACAGCTTCGCCGTTGAGGACCTGCTGGCCGGCCCGCGCGGCCTCTGGCGCGGCCGCAATCACTACCTCAACCTCGGCCTCGACCCGCCCGCCGTGATCCTCCACCTGC
>SCQP01000016.1:300000-408100 GCA_004299485.1 Acidobacteriota bacterium | reverse complement strand
GCTGCGCTGGGGGCCCCTACGCCCCAGCTCCGCTTGGGAAGGCCGCGCGCTTCTGTGGGTGCGCCGTGTTCGCCGCGCGGCCCGCTCTCTAAGGCCGAGAGCCCGCTGCGCTGGGGGCCCCTAGGCCCCAGCTCCGCTTGGGATGACCGCGCGCGTCTGTGGGTGCGCCGTGTTCGCCGCGCGGCCCGCTCTCTAAGCCGAGGGCCGGCTGCGCTGGGGGCCCCTACGCCCCAGCTCCGCTTGGGACGACCGCGCCGCGTTTGTGGGTGCGGGGCTACGCTCCGGGGGCTAGGCGCCGGTGATGCGCGCGACCGGCAGGCCCCAGCCTCGCCGCATGGCCGCAATGCGCAGCGCGAAGCACAGCCCCGCGCCTACAATCGCCGCCGCGACGGGCGAGGTGTGCAGCCCGTTGCCGACGACCACCGCGCCGGCGCCCACCAGTGCCGCCACCGCATAGAGCTCGGTGCGCAACACCGACGGAATTTCCCGCACCAGCACGTCGCGCACCACGCCGCCGCCGATGCCGGTGGTCATGCCCAGCAGCACCGCCGCCACCGGTCCGGCATGGTAGGCCAGCGCCTTGCTCGCCCCGGCGACCGCGAACATCGCCAGGCCGGCGGCATCGAAGGTCAGCACGGGGCTGCTCAACCGGTTGATGGTGCCACTCCAGCGGAAGGTGATCAGGCCGGCCAGAACCGAGACTCCGACGTAGCGCCAATCGTAGATGGCCGCGGGCGGCGTCGCACCGATCATGAGGTCGCGGGTGATGCCGCCAGCATTGCCCGCGGCAAAGGCCAGCACCAGGACGCCAAACAGATCCAGCCGGTGCTTTACGCCCGCGGTCGCGCCGCTGAGCGCGAACACAAACGTGCCGCCCAGGTCAAACACCACCAGCAGCGTCGAGATGACGACGTGTTCGGTAATTACCAAGTGCGCTCATTATGAAGACAACCACGCCTGCGCAGCAACTACCAGTGCTTCGACGCCGGTTTCCAGCGTGGGGTGGAGCACGGGCGCAAAGTGCGGGCTGTGATTGACCGGGATCGTGCCCAGCTTGCCCTCTTTTTCGGCCTGCGCATACGCTGCGGCGTCAATTCCACCCACAAACCAGAACACCGAGGGCACGCCCCATTCGCTGCCGAAGGAGCCGAAGTCCTCGCTCGCCATCGTGGGCTTAGTGTCCCGGACGCGATCCGCGCCGAAATGCTGGCGCAGCGCCTCCTCGACGCGCTGGGTTGCCTGGGGATCGTTGCGCACCAGCGGGTAGCGGTCGAGGGGCTTGATCTCCGGAGGCCGGGGCGCACCGGAGGCGGCTGCCTCAGCATTGACGATGCGTGTGATCGCCGCCAGTACGTGCTGGCGCACGCCTTCGTCAAAGGTGCGCACGTTGAGCTTGATCACCGCCTCGTCGGGAATCACATTTTCCTTGGTGCCGGCCTGCAGCGCGCCGATGGTGACCACCACGGCGTCGTTGGCGGCCACCTCGCGCGACACTATGGTCTGCAGCCGCAGCACCACGGAAGCCGCCATCACCACCGGATCGACGCTCGCCTCCGGCATGGAGCCGTGCGCGCCGCGGCCGAAGAGCCGGATTTCGAGGCTGTCCGCCGCCGACGTGGTCGCGCCCGCGCGGCCGGCAACGGTTCCCGACGGCATGCTCATCACATGCTGGCCCAGCACGACGTTCGGCTTGGGAAAGCGCCGGAACAGGCCGTCGTCGATCATGGCCTGTGCGCCCGCAGCGGTTTCTTCCGCCGGTTGAAAGGTGGCCATCAGTGTGCCGTGCCACTGATCCCGGGCCTGGGCAAACAGCGTGGCCGCGCCGATCAACCAGGCGACGTGCATGTCGTGGCCGCAGGCGTGCATCACGCCGGGCGTTGTGCTCGCATAGGCAAGGCCGGTGGCCTCGGTGACCGGCAGCGCATCCATGTCGGCGCGCAGCATCACCTCCGGCCCAGCGCCGTTCTCGAGCAGCCCGACCACACCCGTCTTCCCCACACCTGACGTAACCTTGTATCCGGCCGCGCGCAGCTTTTCCGCCGCCACCCCCGCGGTGCGTGTCTCCTGCATCGACAGCTCCGGATGGGTATGCAGGTCCTTGTAGATCTGTTCCAGGCTGGGCAGCAACCCGCCCAAGTTGCCAGGTACGGAAGCGCTCATAGCTTTACTCTAGGCCCGTTTTGTTACGATGAATTGTTTCCTGAGGAGCGGGTCCATGAAGCTGCGTGCATGCGCGATTGCGACAGGATTGTTGCTGGCCGCGGCGATAGCGGTGCGGGGGCAGGCGCCGCCGCCGCGCGCCATCGCCATCGCGCCACTGGTCGCCAGCCGCCAGCTTCCAATGGATCGCGGCGCGGCGGCGGTGTGGCAGAGCCTGGAAAAGCTGCACACCCGCGCCAGCCTGCTGTTCATCGTGGCGCACCCGGATGATGAAGACGGCGGTTTGCTCACCTACGAATCGCGCGGCCAGGGGGCGCGCGTCGCGCTGCTGACGCTCAACCGCGGCGAGGGCGGGCAGAACCTGATGTCGAACGACTTCAACGACGCCCTTGGCCTGGTGCGCACCCAGGAGCTGCTCGCCGCTGACCGCTATTACGGAGTGCAGCAGTTCTTCACCCGGGTGGTCGATTTCGGTTTCTCCAAAACCAAGGAAGAGACCTTTCAGCAGTGGGGCCGCGAGCGCGTGCTGGCCGATGTGGTCCGCGTGGTGCGGCAGGTACGGCCGCTGGTGATCGCCTCAACCTTCGTCGGCGGTCCCAGCGATGGCCACGGCAACCATGCCGCCTCGGGCGAGCTGGCGCAGGAGGTTTACGCTGCCGCCGCCGATCCCAAGCTGTTCCCCGAACAGATTCGCGCGGGATTGCTTCCCTGGCACGCGAGCAAGGTCTACGCCCGCGTTCCCATGCGCGCCTTTACGCCCAAGGGCATTTTCGACTACGCGCGCGGGATTTACACGCCCGGCCGCGTTTACGACTACGTGCAGCAGCGCTGGATCGAGGGCAAACCCTCGGTCAACGTGGCGGTTCCGGAAGGAACCTATGATCCCGTGCTCGGCGCCTCGTTCACGCAGCTCGCGCGCCAGGGACTGGCGGAGCAGCGCACGCAGTTGAGCGGCATCGGTATTCCCGACCTGAGGCCGGAGAGCACGCCCTATCATCTTTATGGCAGCGAGGTGAAAACCACCGGCCACGAAGGTTCAATGTTCGCCGGCATTGACACTTCGCTCGCAGGCATCGCGGATCTCGCACCGGGAGAAAATACCGGCGCGCTGCGGGAGGCGCTGCGGGCCATCAACGGTGACGTGGAGCAGGCGATGCGGCAGTTCCGTGGCCATCAGCCGCAGGCGATTGCGCCGGTGCTGGCGCACGGGCTGGCGGCGATGAACGCGCTGATACAGCAGGTCGCCGCAGGCGATTTCAGCGCGGCCGCCAAGGCCGACATCGAGCACGAGCTGCGCATCAAGCAGGCGCAGTTCAATGACGCCATTGTCGAGGCGCTCGGATTGCAGTTCACCGTGCGCGTGGCAGGGCGCGGCCGCGGCGGACGGGGTGGTCCGGCGGTGAGCCGGCAGGTGGTGATTCCGGGCGAGCAGTTCCGGGTCGATACCCACTTTGCCAATCCCACCCACGCGCCGCTCGCGCTGAGTTCGGTCACGTTGCGCACCGCTTCCGCTCAGCCGGATTGGACCATTTCGCAACCGGCGCCGGCTGCGGAAGAGGTCTTCACCGTGACCGTGCCGGCGAAGGCTCCGTCGACGCGTCCTTATTATTCGCGGCCCAATGATATTCAGCCCTGGTACGACATCGACGATCCCCGCTACGTGACCTTGCCCACCACGCCCTATCCGCTCGCCGCCTGGGCGAAAATCAGCTACGCGGGTGTGACGCTCACCATGGCGCAGGATGTGGAAACCGTGGCGCGCCCGGAGGCCAGCGGCATCGTCGAGAATCCGCTGGTGGTGGCGCCGCCGATTTCCGTGGTGGTCGATCCGCGCCAGGGGATTGTGCCGCTGTCGGCGCATGCAGTGAGTCTGACGGTAACGGTGCACAGCAATGTACCCGGCCCGGCGCGCGGCAGTGTGCATCTGCGCTTGCCCGAGGGCTGGACGGCGTCTCCCGCGAGCGCCGGCTTCGCGTTGCAGCAAAGCGGCGAAGAAGCACCGCTGCATTTCACCGTCACGCCCCGCGATCTCACCCGCTCCAGCTACAGCATCACCGCCGTGGCCCGCTACGACGGCCACGACTACGAAGAGGGCTATCACACCGCCGGGTACATGGGCCTGCGCCCCTACAGCCTCTATTTCCCGGCGATCTACAAAACCCGCGGCGTGCAGGTGGCGATGGCGCCGGGCCTGAAGGTCGGCTACGTCAGCGGCACCGGCGATCATGTCGCCCAGGATCTGGTGAACCTGGGCGTGCACATGCAGTTCCTGAGCGCCAGTGACATCGCCAACGGTGATCTGGGCGCCTATGACGTCATCGTGCTCGGCATCCGCACCTATGCCGCGCGCCCCGAGTTGCGCACCTTCAATGGCCGCCTGCTGCATTACGTGCATAACGGCGGCGTGCTCATCGTGCAATACCAGACCTCCGAGTACGATCATGACTACGGCCCATATCCCTATTCGCTGGGTGGGAACGGCGAGCGGGTGGTGGTCGAAACCGATCCGGTCAACATTCTCAAGCCCAGCGATCCGCTGCTGAACTGGCCCAACCACATCACCGAAGCCGATTTTCGGGGCTGGGTCGAGGAGCGCGGCCACGGCTTCATGCAAAGCTGGGACCCGCGCTACACGGCGCTGATCGAGACGCATGACCCGGAGCAGCCGCCGCAAAAAGGCGGTCTGCTCTACGCCGCTTACGGCAAAGGCGTGTACGTCTACGAAGGCGTGGCGCTCTATCGCCAGCTCGCCGATGGCGTGCCCGGCGCCTATCGCCTCTTCGCCAATCTGCTCAGTCTGCCGCGGCGCGCACAGCATTGAGCCAGCTCACCCATACTGCACGATATGGTAGTATGGGTCCATGAAGACGACGGTGGAGATCGCCGACGGCTTGCTGCAGGAAGCCAAGGCCGTCGCGCACGAGCAGAAGATCACGCTGCGGGAACTGGTGGAGGATGGCTTACGCTTGGCGCTGGAGCAGAAGCGCAAACCCAAAAAGCCGTTCAAGCTGAAAGACGGTTCCTACCGCGGCCAGGGCATGGTGAAGGACTTCACCTGGCCGGAGCTGCGCGACATTATCTACGAGGGGCACGGCGGGAATCCTCTGCCCCCGGACGGTGATGATCGCGGTTGACACCAACATTCTGCTGTACGCTCATCGCGCCGAGTTGCCGTGGAACAGCGCCGCCAGCGAGCTGTTGAAGAAGCTGTCGGAGGGGGCGGAGCGGTGGGCGATTCCGTGGCCCTGTATTCACGAATTTCTGGGCGTTGCCACGAATCCGAGAGCCTTTAAACCGCCGACGCCGCTGCCGGCGGCGCTACGGCAAGTGGAACTTTGGATGGCGTCGCCCAGTCTGCGCCTACTGGGCGAGGCGGCGGGGTATTGGGAGCGGTTGCAGGAACTCGTGCAGGCCGGGCATTTGGCGGGGAGTGTCATTCACGATGCCCATGTCGCGGCGCTGTGCCTCCAGCACGGCGTGGAGGAGCTCTGGTCAGCCGATCGTGATTTCAGCCGGATGCGCGGGCTTCGGGTGCGGAATCCGCTGCTGTAATCTCGGCGAGAAACGATTCGCCGGCGGCGAGCTGGGTCCCGAAGTTTTCCGCAATCGTGGCGCCGATGTCGGCGAGCGAGGCGCGCGTGCCCAGATTGACCGCCCGTGCGCCCGGCGCATACGCCAGCAGGGGAGCGTACTCGCGCGAGTGGTCGGTTGAGGGCGTGGTCGGGTCGCAACCGTGATCGGCGGTCAGCAGCAGCAAATCATCCGGGCGCATGGCGTCGACAATGCGGCCCAGCCCCTCGTCAGCTTCCGCCAGCGCGGCAGCGTAGCCGGTGACGTCGTTGCGATGGCCGTAGAGCATGTCGAAGTCGACGAGATTGGTGAAGATCAGGCCGCGTTCGATTGACTGGCGCGGGGCCGGGCGTGGCTGCGCCACGCCACCCGCTTGACGCTCGACCGGGCTGGGGGCCCCGGGAGCCCCAGCCCGGCCCTCGCGTACCGGCCCCAGCGCGGCCAGCGTCTGGGCAAGGCCGTCGGCATTCGATTCCATGGCGGCGTGCGAAGTGATGCCGCGCCCAAGGAAGATGTCGAAAATCTTGCCCACGGCATGCACCGGAACGCGCTGCTCCTCCAGCCGGTCCAGCAACATGCCCGGCGGCGGCGGCACGGCATAGTCATGGCGGTTTCGGGTGCGCGTGAAGCCGATCTCCGCGTCGCCAATAAACGGCCGCGCAATGACGCGGCCCACGCGCCAGGGGCCTTGCAGCAGCTCGCGCGCCGCTGCGCACATCGAGTAAAGCTGATCAAGCGGCACGCCTTGCTCGTGCGCTGCGACCTGGAAGACGCTGTCGGCGGAAGTATAGACAATCGGAAAGCCGGTGCGCAGATGCTCGGCGCCCAGGCGCTGGATGATTTCGGTTCCGCTGGCGGCGACGTTGCCCAGGGTGCGCCGCCCAATGCGCTGCTCGAAGGCCTGGATCAGCTCTGCAGGAAATCCGCCGGGAAATACGGGAAAGCCCGGGTCCAGGATGATGCCCGCCATTTCCCAGTGGCCGGTGGTCGTGTCTTTACCATCTGAGCGCAGCGCGCAGCGGCCAAAACCGGCGGTGGCCGGGCGTTGCGCCGAGACGCCCGTAAGCGGCCGAATGTGGCCCAGGCCCAGACGCTCGAGCGTCGGCAGGGGCGTCGGGCAGTGCGCGAGGACGTGGCCGAGCGTATCGCTGGCCGCATCGTCGGGCCCGTAGCGCGCCGCATCGGGCATGGCGCCAATGCCCACGCTGTCGAGCACGACCAACACGACGCGGCGAAAGCGCAGAGGCATTCTCTGCCGATTATTGCTTGGCGCGCGTGCGCTGTCGCTGCTGCCAAAGCAGGAGAATGAGGCCCAGGAGGGCGGCCGCCGCCGCAGGCCAATCGGATCGTGGCGCGCCCTGAGGTTGACCGCCCCCGAGCGCGGTCACCGGCATGTGCGGCAACAGCAGCACCAGCAACCCGCCGGCGAGCAGCGCCAGCCCCAGCCAAGTCCAGAAGCGAGCCGAAACAGTCACGAGGAGTGGTGGACGTGAGGGGGATCGAACCCCTGACCTCCGCGTTGCGAACGCGGCGCTCTCCCAGCTGAGCTACACGCCCCTTCGGAGCTTGATTTTAGCATGGGAGCCGGAATTTTCCTATTGACAGGGGCCATCGATTTCCTTATAAATATAAGTGGAGCAATGGGCGCAAAGACCATCGGCGAATTGAGTGCAGAACTCAAGAATCAACTCGTGCGAATGCGGATTGCGCCGGCGGGGACAGAAATTGCTTCGGTATCGCTGCTGAGCGGGAGCAAACCGGAGGCGGCCCGCAAAAAACGCGCGAATGCCTCCGCAGCAAAAAGCTTCGGCGCCGGCGACTCCATCTTCATCACGCTGCGGGAGGCGCCAGTCTCGGCGGGCGCCGAGCAACACCTGGAGGATTTGCTCCAAACCCTTGCCGAGGCCGAGCGGATTCCGCAATACGCGTTTGTGGCGCTCAAGTGGTTGCGCGACACCTACTTGCCCGGCCGCCACTCCTGGGCCGCTAGCCCCGAGGAGCGCGATCGTGTTCTGCGGCGTGCCATCGATATGGACCTCATTCGTGTCCATCGCGTGCCCAACCCCAAACACCCCGAGTTCCCTACCTCGAGTCTGCAATTGAATCGCGCCCATGCCGAGGTGCAACGGCTGTTCGGCCCCCATCCGGCGAAATGGGATTTTACTCCCATCAAAATTGAGGGTGAGCCCGCCTCCGTAACGCTGCGCCGGATGCGCGACGGAGACTGATTGCCGACCGCTTTCCTCGATTCGAGTGCCGCCCTTAAGCTGTATTTCGAAGAGACGGGGAGCGAGTCCATGCGCGCCTTCGCGGGCCGCGGCCTTCCTTGCGCCATCTGCTCCATCGGCGCCGTCGAATTCCGCGCGGTGGTGCGCGCAAAGGAACGTTCGCGAGTGCTGTCCGGCGGCGACGCCCGCTCGATGCTCGTCCACTTTGAGCAGCGCGTGAGACACGCCTGGACCTACCAGCCCGTGAATGAGGTGGTATTCGCCCTGAGTGCGGTTCTGATCGATCGTCACCCCTTGCGGGCGCCCGACGCCCTGCAGCTAGCCGCGGCCATGGTGCTACTTCAGATTCAGCCGATTGAGTTTGTCAGTTCCGATCATCGTTTGCTGGAGGCGGCGCGCCGCGAGGGGTTAGCCTGCTGGGATCCGGCGGGCGGCGTAGAATAGAGGTTCGGCAGGCGGGCGGGCAATCGCGGCGGAGCGCGCGCAAGCGCGCGGCGTCGAGGAAAGTCCGGACTCCGCAGGGAAGCGTGCTGGCTAACGGCCAGGGGGCCGGCTTCACAAAGCCGGTTTACGGAAAGTGCCACAGAAAAGGTACCGCCGCAGGTGTTCGCATCTGCGGTAAGGGTGAAAAGGTGCGGTAAGAGCGCACCGCTCCGCTGGCGACAGCGGAGGCAGGGCAAACCCCACGTGGAGCAAGGCCAAATAGGGAAGGGAGGACTTTCCCGGTCCGCTTGAACTTCCGGGTAGGCCGCTAGAGGCCGTCAGCAATGGCGGCTCCAGAGGAATGATTGCCGCCGCGATTTCGGTCGCGGCACAGAATCCGGCTTACAGTCCGCCTGCCACATTTTTCGATGGATCTCGCTCTCACTCCGGCCCGCAACTTCTCTGGTGCGGTGCGGCCGCCGGGGGACAAATCGCTCTCGCATCGCTGTGCTCTGCTGGCCGCGCTGGCCGAAGGGTCATCGAAGCTCAGCCATTACGCGACCGGCGCCGACTGCCAGAGCACGCTGGCGTGTCTGGCGGCTTTGGGCGTGGGTATCGAGCACAGCGGGCCGGAAGAAGTCGCCATCACCGGGGCCGGCTTGCGCGGACTGCACGCGCCCTCCGGTCCCCTGAACGCCGGCAATTCCGGCACCACGCTGCGCATGCTCAGCGGCATTCTGGCGGCGCAGCCCTTCGCCGCCGAAATTTCCGGCGACGCCTCGTTGTGCAATCGCCCCATGCGCCGCGTACTGCAGCCGTTGCGCCTGATGGGCGCTCAAGCTGCTGCGGCCCCGAACGACCGTCCGCCGCTGACGTTTGCTCCCGCCGGCGGCTTGCACGGCATCGACTACGCTTTGCCGGTTGCCAGCGCACAGGTAAAGAGCGCCCTGCTGCTGGCGGGCCTCTATGCCACGGGCGTAACGCGCATTGTCGAGCCTCAGCCCACACGCGACCATACGGAACTGCTACTGCGGCATTTAGGGGTGCCGGTCGAGCAAGCCGCGCAGCCGCGCGCGGTCAGCCTCGCGGGGCCGGTGGAGCGGCTGGCGCCGCTGGGCGACTTCCGCATTCCCGGCGATCCCAGCTCGGCGGCATTTTTTCTGTGCGCCACCGCCGCCATTCCGGGCGCCGATCTGCTGGTGGACGGCATTTCGCTGAACCCCACGCGCTCGACCCTGCTCGATGTGCTGCGCCGCCTGGGTGCACGCCCCGAGGTGGTCTCGATCGAGGAGCACGCCGGCGAACTCATGGGCAGCCTGCACCTCGATGGCCCGGAATTTCTCACCGGCACGCGCATCGCCGGCGCCGAAGCGGTCGCGCTGATCGATGAAATCCCGATTCTCGCGGTGCTGGCGACCCGCACCCGCGAGGGCATCGAGTTCGCCGACGTGGGTGAGTTGCGCGTGAAGGAAAGCGACCGCCTTGCCGCCATCACCCATAACCTGCGCGCCATGGGCGGCGTATGCGAAGAGCGTCCCGAGGCGCTGTTCGTTCCCGGCGGCCAGAAGCTGCACGGCGCCGAGTTGCCGAGCTACGGCGACCATCGCATTGCCATGGCGTTTGCCGTTGCCGCGCTGCTGGCTTCCGGCGACAGCCGCATTCAGGACGCCGGCTGCGCTTCGATTTCCTATCCCGAGTTTTATTCGGCTTTGGAACATCTGGTAGAACGGTAAACTGGAAGTTCTGACTATGCTCGATGCTCAAGCCCGTCGCGTTGCCCTTTATGCCGCTTTGCGCCAGCGCATTCTGGTGCTGGACGGCGCCATGGGCACCATGCTGCAGCAGCGTCAGCTCACCGCTGCCGATTTCGGCGGTCCGGCGCTTGAAGGCTGCAACGAGAATCTGGTACGCACGCGGCCGGACGTTTTGCTCGATATTCACCGCGAGTATCTCGATGCGGGCGCGGACATCATCGAGACCGACTCCTTCGGCTCGACCAGTATCGTGCTGGGTGAATACGGCCTCCAGGCCCATGCGCGCGAAATCAGCCGTATCGCGGCGCAGCTCGCCCGCCAGGCCGCCGATGCGGCGTCCACGCCGGCGCGGCCGCGCTGGGTCGCTGGGTCGATGGGGCCGACCACGAAAGCGATCACCGTCACCGGCGGCGTGACCTTCGAGCAACTGCGCGCGGCCTTCCGCGAGCAGGCCGAGGGGCTGGTCGAAGGCGGCGCCGATCTGCTGCTGGTCGAAACCTGCCAGGATACGCGCAACATCAAAGCCGCGCTGCTCGGCATCGAGGATGCGGGGCAAGCGCTCGGCGTCAAGATTCCGGTCATGGTCTCGGGCACCATCGAGGCCATGGGCACCATGCTCGCCGGACAATCGGCCGAGGCGCTCTGGGTTTCGCTCGAACACGCGGATCTGCTCTCGATCGGCCTGAACTGCGCCACCGGTCCGGAGTTCATGACCGATCATGTGCGCACGCTGCATACCCTCAGCCACCGCTACATCTCCTGCTATCCCAACGCCGGCTTGCCCAACGAGGAAGGCAAATACCGTGAGACGCCGGAGTCGCTGGCGCACCAGATGCAGCGCTTCGTGCAGCACGGCTGGGTGAACCTGATCGGCGGCTGCTGCGGCACCACGCCGGCGCATATTGCCGCCCTCGCCGCCATGGCTGCCGGTCAGACGCCGCGCCTGCCGCCGGCCCCTTCGCCGCGCGCCTTCTTCAGTGGCATCGAAACCGTCGAGGCGGACGATGCCACCCGGCCCCTGATCATCGGCGAGCGCACCAACATTGTGGGTTCACGGCTGTTCAAGCGGCTGGTGGCGGAAGAAAAGTGGGAGGAGGCGAGCGAGATCGCCCGCCGCCAGGTCAAAAACGGAGCCCACATTATTGACGTTTGCCTGCAGAGCACCGAACGCGAAGAGATCGGCGATATTCCGCCGTTTTACGAAAAACTCATCCGCAAGATCAAAGTGCCGGTGATGATCGATACCACCGACGCCCGCGCGGTTGAGCTTTCGCTCACCTATTGCCAGGGCAAGGGTCTCATCAACTCCATCAACCTGGAAGATGGCGAGGAGAAGTTCGAGCGCATCTGCCCGCTCGCCCGCCGCTACGGCGCGGCGCTGGTGGTGGGCTGCATTGATGAAGACAAGCTCCAGGCGCAGGCGTTTACGCGCGAGCGCAAGCTGGCCATCGCCCAGCGCTCGGTCGCGCTGCTCACCGAGAAATACGGTATTCCGGCGCACAACATCGCCATTGATCCGCTCGTTTTTCCGTGCGCCACCGGTGATGAAAACTACATTGGGGGCGCTGTCGAGACCATCGAGGGCGTGCGTCTGGTGAAAGAAAACCTGCCGGGCGTGAAGACCGTGCTGGGCATCTCCAACGTTTCCTTCGGGCTGCCGGCGGCGGCGCGCGAAGTGGTCAACTCCGTCTTCCTGTATCACTGCACCAAAGCCGGCCTCGATCTCGCCATCGTCAACGCCGAAAAGCTGGAACGGTTTGCTTCGCTTCCCGCCGAGGAGCGGGCGCTGGCCGAAGCGCTGCTGTTCAACGCGCCGGTGGAAAGCGTCGCGCCGGGCGCGCCCGCCGATTGGCGCCAGCAAACGAAGCAGCAGCGGGCGCGGCTCAACCAGCACCATATCGCCGCCATCGCCGAGCATTTCCGCGCCCCGCGCGCCTCCAAGGCCGCCGCCGTCGAATCGCTGCCGCTCGACGAGCGCCTGGGCCGCTACATCATTGAAGGCACCAAAGACGGTCTGGTCGCCGATCTCGAGCGGAAGCGCGCCGAGGGTGCCACCCCGCTGGAGATCATCAACGGCCCACTCATGACCGGCATGGCCGAGGTGGGGCGGCTGTTCAACAATAACGAGCTGATCGTGGCCGAAGTGCTGCAATCGGCCGAAGCCATGAAGGCCGCGGTGACGCACCTCGAGCAGTTCATGGAGAAATCCGAGTCGGCCACCAAGGGCTCCATCATCCTGGCCACGGTCAAGGGCGATGTGCACGACATCGGCAAGAACCTGGTCGATATCATCCTGTCCAACAACGGCTACCGCGTCGTGAACCTGGGCATCAAAATCCCTCCCGAGCAGTTGATCGAGGCCTATCAGCGCGAGCATCCCGACGCCATCGGCCTGTCGGGGCTGTTGGTGAAAAGCGCCGGCCAGATGGCGGTCACCGCCGGCGACTTGCGCGACGCCGGCATCACCGCCCCCTTGCTGGTCGGCGGCGCCGCGCTTTCGGAGCGCTTCACCACCACCCGCATCGCGCCCGAATACACCGGTCCCGTCTGCTACGCCAAAGACGCCATGAGCGGCCTTTCGCTGCTGAACACGCTCATGGATCCGGCCGGTCGCGCGCGCCTCGCCGCGCCGGCGCCGCCACGCGCCAACATCGTGCTCCCGGTGCCCGCGCCGGAAGTACCCATGAGCACGCGCCGCAGCCGTAAGGTCAGCGCCGATTTGCCCATCCCCACGCCCGCCAGCCTGGAGCGCTTCGTGCGTGATGTGCCGCAGCTTCAGGAGGTCTGGAGCTACCTCAATCTGCTGATGCTCTACGGCCATCACCTCGGCTTCAAAGGCAACTTCGAAAAGGCCTTGGCGCAGCGCGATCCCAAAGCGCTGGAGATGGCGCAGCTCGTCGAGGACCTCCAGCGCGAAGCCGCCGAAATCCTGCATGTCCGCGCCGTCTGGCAATTCTTTCCCGCCGAGCCTGACGGCAACAGCATTCATCTGTTTGCCGCCGACGCCCCCGCCGGCGCTATTCCGCTGCACAGCTTCCACTTCGAGCGGCAGCGCAAGGAAGACGGCCTCTGTCTTGCCGACTACGTCCTGCCGCCGCGCAGCGTCGATGAACGCCTCGTTCGCGACCACCTCGCCTTGCTGGTTGTCACCGCCGGTGCGGGCGTGCGCGAACGCGCCGAAGCCGCCAGGCAGGCCGGCCGCTACGTCTACTCGCATGGCCTGCAAGTGCTGGCGCTCGAAACTGCCGAGGCCACCGCAGAATGGCTGCACCGCCGCATCCGCGAGGACTGGGGCTTCCCCGATCCGCCGGAGATGACGATGAAAGACCGGCACACCTCCCGCTACCGCGGTAAGCGCTACGCCTTCGGTTATCCCGCCTGCCCCAATCTCAACGATCAGGCCGGCATCTGGAAACTGCTGCGCCCCGACGAAATCGGCGTGCACCTGACCGACGGCATGATGATGGAACCGGAGGCCTCAACCAGCGCCCTGGTTTTCCATCATCCCGCCTGTGCCTATTACTCCATCAGCGACGAGGCAGCCGGCCGGGCCGTCCCGCTGGGAGCCTGACCCGCTCGCGCGTCTTCGTCTTCCTCGCGCCAGTCGCGGTCGTCGTGCCGCGTCCAGTAGGCCATCAGCGCGATCACCACGCCGCACCACGCCCACCCGAAGAACGCCGCCCAGTGGAAATACATATCACTCTGTGAGATTCATTACGGCGCCCCGGCGTTGCGTCCACTCCGCCAGGCGCGCGGCTGCTGTTGCGTGAGGCAGTGGAAGGCGCCCAGGCCCCAGACCAGGTCGCGGCAGTCGAGGCCCACCACGCGGCGCGCGGGAAACAGCGCCTCCAGCACGCGCGCCGCGGCTTCGTCCTGGCGGCAGGCGAATTGGGGCAGCAGAATGGTCTCGTTGCCGATATAAAAATTTGCGTAACTGGCGGGCAAACGCTGGCCTTCCCATTCCACCGGCGCCGGCATGGGCAGGGTGTGGATGTCGAGGCGCCGGCCGCGCGCGTCGCGCAGGCTGCGCAGGCGCTCCAGGTTGGCGGCGAGGGGTGCGGCGTTGGCGTCCCCGGCGTTGCGCTCCAGCGCGGTGACCACCACGCCGGGCGCCACGAAGCGGGTGAGGTCGTCCACGTGGCCGTCGGTGTCGTCGCCCACGATGCCCTCGCCCAGCCACAGAATTGTTTCCACGCCCAGGTAGTCGCGCAACCGCGCTTCGATCTGCGTGCGCTGCAATTGTGGATTGCGGTTGGGGTTGAGCAGGCAGGCTTCGGTGGTGAGCAAGGTGCCTTCGCCATCCACGTCGATCGAGCCACCCTCGAGAATCATGCCCGGATGAAAAACCGGCAGCCCGAGGGCGTCGCCAATCCGCGACGGCACGGTATCGTCCAGATCGAACGGCGGATACTTCCCGCCCCAGGCGTTGTAGCCCCAATCGACAATGGCCTGACCGCTATCAGCTCGATTCAGAAAAATTGGTCCATGGTCGCGAATCCAGGCGTCGTTGTTGGCGATATGAAAAAACTCGACTTCGGCCACATCACCGATCTGCGCGCGTGCCGCCGCCTCCATCGCCGCATCCGCCACGCAGATGCGCACGCGCTCGCCGGGCGCCAGCGCCCGCACCATGGCGGCAAAGATTGGCGGGATGCGGTCCAGCTTGCCCGGCCAGCTAGCTTCTTTATGCGGCCAGGCGAGCCAGGTAGCCGCATGCGGCGCCCACTCGGCGGGCATGTGGAAGCCCTGCGGACCCGGCGGTCGCGTAAGGTCGAGGGCCGCCATCAGTCGCGCAGCCGGTGGGTGAGGTCCTGATAAGCGTCCAGGCGGCGGTCGCGCAAGAACGGCCAGTTCTGGCGCACGGTTTCCACTTCGTCGAGATCGCAGGCCGCCATCACGATTTCTTCCTGATCGGCCGATCCCTGCGCCAGCATCCGGCCGCTGGGATCGGCGATGAAGCTATTGCCCCAGAATTCAATCCCGTTGCCCTGCGGCAGTCCGGGGTCATGCTCCAGACCGACGCGATTGACGGCGGCCACAAAGACGCCGTTGGCGATGGCGTGCGCCCGCTGCGCCGTGATCCAGGCATCAAGCTGGCGCTCGCCGTATTCTTCCTTTTCCGCCGGATGCCAGCCGATGGCGGTCGGGTAAAACAAAATTTCTGCGCCCGCCATGGCGGTCAGCCGCGCGGCCTCGGGGAACCACTGATCCCAGCACACCAGCACCCCGAGCGGTCCCTTCGCGGTTGCAAAGCGCTGGAAGCCCAGATCGCCCGGCGTGAAGTAAAACTTCTCGTGATACAGCGGATCGTCCGGAATGTGCATCTTGCGGTAGCGTCCGCGCAGCGTGCCATCGGCATCGATCACCACCGCGGTGTTGTGATAGATGCCCGCGGCGCGGCGCTCGAACAGCGAGGCGATGACCACCACGCCAGTGCGTTTCGCCGCCGCCGCCAGCGCCTCGGTAGTCGGTCCCGGAATCGGCTCGGCGAGCGCGAACCGCTCGATATCCTCGACCTGGCAAAGATACGGCGTGCGGAACAGCTCCTGCGTGCAGACAATGTCGGCTCCGCCCGCGGCTGCCTGCTCGATGCCATTCACTGTCCGCGCTACATTCCCCTGCGGATCCGAGCTGGCCTTCGCCTGCAGCAGCGCAATATTGACCACCCTCGCCATCGTTCGATTGTACGGCACCCCCGCGCCTGCCTGTCCCCTGGCCCCTGACCCCCGACTCCTGCTTCACCGGTACAGCAGCAGCACCAGAAACAGATACACCCAGATGATGTCGAGGCAGTGCCAGATGATGCTGGTCAGGTCCATCAGCAGCGGCCGGTCGGACTGCAAGCGCCCGCGCCAGGCGCGCGAGAATACCCAGGCCAGCAGCCCCAGCGCCACCAGAATGTGCGCCGCGTGCGCCGCGGTCACGATATAGAAAAAGCCGCTGTTCGGATGGGTACTGATATAGACGCCGCTGACCAGCAGGTAGCGCCAGGCCAGCGCCTGGCCGAGCAGGAACAGCAACCCCAGCCCCAGCGCCACGCCCGCCCAGCGCAGCGTGGCGCGCATCAAGCGCACCTGCAGAAATCGCCGCGACCGCCAGAGCGCCACGCTGCTCGCCAGCAGCAGGCAGGTATTGGCGGTCAGGATGGTAGTCAGCTCGGGCGAGAGCCAATAGATGGTCAAGCCATGGCGCTTGATGTAAGCCAGCGTCAGCGCCAGGAAGAACATGGTCATGGCGGCCATGACCAGCCAGACGGCGCGGCGGAATTTCCGCACCGACAGGCCAATTTCCCAGTCCCGGTACTGTGTTGCCATGCTGTAGTTCCATTGTACGAATGACTGGCGCGGGGCCCCGAGCGGCTGCGCCGCTCGACCCGCTTGGCGCCCGGCAGGGCTGGGGCCCGTGGCCCAGCCCCGCCCGAGCGCAGGGCTACAATGAACAGCAGCCCTTCTGCATGTTTTCCGCGCGCACCGCCTGGCCCCTCGAACCCAATCGCCTGCATCAGCTTGCGGAGCAGTGTCGTGGCGACGGCAGCCTCATTGATCTCACGATTTCCAATCCCACCCGCTGCGGGTTTGAGTATCCGGCTGAGCTCGTGGCGGCGCTTGCCCAGCCCACGGCGCTCACCTACACGCCGCAGCCGCTGGGCCGGGAGCCGGCACGCGCCGCGGTCGCCGCCTATTACCGTGAACGCGGGCTGGCGGTTGCGAGCGACCGCGTCGCGCTCACCGCCAGCACCAGCGAAGCCTACAGCCATCTGTTCCGGTTGTTGTGCAACGCCGGCGAGGCGGTGCTAATGCCTTCTCCCAGCTACCCGCTGTTCGAGCTGCTCGCGGGTGCGCAGGACGTGCGGCTGCACGCTGTGCCGATGCTGTACGACCAGGGCTGGCTGCTGGACATGGCCATGCTTGAGCGGGCGCCCGATGACGTCCGCGCCCTGTTGCTGGTGCACCCCAACAACCCCGCCGGCAACTATATCCAGCCACAGGAGTGGCGCGCCGTGCAGGCGCTGGCTGCCGCACGCGGCTGGGCGGTGGTGGTCGATGAAGTTTTTTACGATTTCGCCATGCCGCCCGGAGCGCCGGTGGCCCTGGACTTCACCGCCTGCCCGGCCCTGACTTTTCTGCTGAACGGCTGCTCGAAGTTGTCAGCGCTGCCGCAAATGAAGCTGGCCTGGATCAGCGTCTTTGGGCCTGCCGCGCAGGTGCGCACCGCCTGGGCGCGGCTGGAGATGCTGCTGGATTTGTACTTGTCGGTCAGCACGCCGGTGCAGCTTGCCGCGCCGGTGCTGCTCGAAGCGCGGCGGGTGATGCAGCCGCAGATTCTGCGCCGGTTGTGCGAGAATCTGCATACGCTGGATGCGGCTCTCACGCGACTGCCCGCGATCGAACGCTTCCCCGTGGCTGGCGGCTGGAGCGTGCTGCTGCGCCTGCCCCGAATCCACAGCGATGCGGAGTGGGCGGAACGGCTGGTCGAACGCGCCGGTGTGCTCACCCATCCGGGACATTTCTATGGCCTGGAGATGGAGAGCTGTCTGGCGCTGAGTCTGCTGCTGCCGCCGGAGGTGTTTGCCGCGGGTGTGGCGCGCATGGCGAAGGAGATGGCATGAACATTCTGGTGGCCGGAGGCGCGGGTTATATCGGCGGCGTCATGAGCGAGCTGCTGCTGGAGCGCGGGCATAACGTCTGCGTCTACGACAACCTGTCGCATGGCTACCGCGACGCGGTGCCCGTGGCCGCGCATTGGGTCGAGGGCGATGTGGGCGATCGGGAAAAACTCGAGCGCGTTTTCGCCGAGCAGCGCATCGAAGGCGTCATTCACATGGCGGCCTTCATCGAGGTGGGCGAGTCGGTGCGCGAACCGCACAAATATCTGGAGAACAACACTTTGCGCGCCGTGGCCCTCTTGCAGGCCATGGAGCGCGCCGGCGTGCGCTTGCTCGTGCTCAGTTCGACCGCGGCCGTCTACGCGCCCAGCGCGCAGCCGCTGGCCGAAACTGCACCGCTCGCGCCCGCCAGCCCCTACGGCCTGAGCAAGCTTTATCTCGAGCGCCTGCTGGCCTGGTACGCCAGCCGCGGCCTGCACTATTACGCCCTGCGCTACTTCAACGCGGCCGGCGCCACGGCGCAGCGCGGCGAACGGCATCAACCGGAGTCGCACCTGATCCCGCTGGTGCTGGAGGCGGCGGCGGGCGAGCGCGCGGAGATCCAGATTTTCGGCGACGACTATGCCACGCCGGACGGCACCTGCATCCGCGACTACATTCACGTGTGCGACCTGGCCGAGGCGCATCTGCTGGCGCTCGACGCCCTGCGCGCGGAAGCGGCAGCCGGCGCCGCGGCGGGCCCTCTGCCGGACCTTGCCGCGCGCGCCTTCAACCTCGGCAATGGCGCCGGGTTTTCCGTGCGGGAAGTCATCGCAGCGGCCGAAAAAGTCTGCGGCCGGCCCATACCGCAGCGGTCATCTCCGCGCCGCAGCGGCGACGTGGACCGGCTGGTGGCCGACAGCACCAGGATGCGCGCGCTGGGCTGGCAGCCGCGTCTGTCCGATCTGGAAACCATGATCGCCTCCGCCTGGAGCTGGAAGCAGATAAAGCGCCGCTGACCTACAATCGAGTTATGCAAGCCGGCGATCGCGCTCCCTCGTTTTCGCTTCCCGATCAAAGCGGCCAGGTCCGCAAGCTGAGCGATTTCCGCGGCCATCCGCTGGTGCTCTATTTTTATCCGCGCGCCAGCACCTCCGGCTGCACCGTGGAAGCGCAGGAGTTCCGCGATCATTACGCCACCTTTCGCCGCCGTGGTATCGCCATCGCCGGGGCCTCGCCCGACACGGTTGCCGCGCAGAAGAAATTCGCCGACAACGAATCTTTGCCCTTTCCCCTGCTCGCCGATGCCGAGCGCGCGCTCTGCGAGACGTACGGCGTGCTGCAGCCCAAGAGCATGTATGGCCGTAAGTTCCTGGGGGTGGTCCGTACGACTTTCCTGATCGACAGCAAGGGCGTCGTACGCGCGGTGCTGGAGAAGGTCAAACCGGCGGGTCACGCCGAAGAAGTCCTCGAGGCCATCAAGACACTGGGTCTCGCCTGAGCTACGCCGCGCTCCGCCGCACCGCCAGCAGATCCTGAAACAGCGCCGCCAGCTCGGCCCCGCGCCGTTCGATACTGAACAGCGCGCGCGCCCGCTGCCGCGCCCGCTGGCCGCAGGCCAGCCGGAAGGGGCGGTCCTCCAGCAACCGCCGCAGGGCGGCCGCCAGCGCGGCCGGATCATTTGGTGCGACGGTCAAGCCCGTCAGGCCGTGCAGGCTAACCCAATCGGTGCCCGTCGCCAGCGTCGTATTCACCACCGGCAGGCCGGTCGCCATAGCCTCCACCTGCGCCACGCCAAAGGCCTCGGCGGGTGTGCGCGAGGGCAGTGCCAGCACGTCGGCCTCGTGCAAGCGCTGGGGCAGCTCGGCGTCCGGGACGTGTCCATAGAACCGGACGCGCTCGCCGAGACCGAGTTGTGCCGTCAGCCGCTCGAGGG
Source organism: Acidobacteriota bacterium (assembly GCA_004299485.1). Taxonomy (NCBI): domain Bacteria; kingdom Pseudomonadati; phylum Acidobacteriota; species Acidobacteriota bacterium. The sequence goes on along the minus strand of SCQP01000016.1, from coordinate 388,444 downwards.
CCGGGCGTTCGCGGCCGTCACCCAGAATATGCACGTTGGCCGCAAGACTCACGGCGGTCCGCAGCAGCACATCCACACCTTTATAGGGGACCAACCGCCCCAGAAACGCGATCACTGGCCACCGTTTCGGCCGCCGCTGCGCGCCCGCTTGGAGAAACGGCCGCAGGTCGAAACCGAAAGGAATCACGTGCACGCGCTCCTGCAGCGCCGTCAGCGCGCGGCATTGGGCGCTGCTGCTAGAGCTGACGACAATCGCCTCGGCGCGCTCCAGAAAACGCCGCGTAATTTCCTGCTGCGGCAGCGTCATCCAGCGCGGCCGGTCCAGCACTTCCGCGTGCAGCGTGGCGATCCAGCGGGTATGCCCCGGCAGGGCGAGCGCGGCCGCTTCGGCCAGCGGAAAGGGCAGATGAAAGTGCAGTAAATCGCTCTGCGCCGCGAGCGTGCGCAGTGCCGGATAAAATCCCGCCGCAACCGGCATGCCCGCCACCACCGGCGCCGGCAGCTCCCGTCCCTCGATGCCGGACGGAAACGGCCGCGGCGGGCTGCTCCAGGGCCGGCAAGCGAGCACGCGCACGCCGAAGCCGCGCTGCGCCAGATCGCCGGCTTCGGCGTGCAATACCGCCTCCACGCCGCCGCGGTCGCGGCCCCAGAATTTGTTCACCAACCCTAGCCGCACACTATCCGGCACAGACCCGCTCCTAGCGCCGGAGATAAAGCTGCGCGCTGCTCCAGACGGCATCGACCGAAACTTGTTCCAGGCAGCGGGCGTGGCGGCAGCGATAGGCCTGTCCACGCACGCCGGCGCGCGGATCGTAGCAGGGCCCGCAGCCCGCCAGACCCTGCACGAAGGGCTGGTCCGGCGCGTGAATTTGCGCGGCCGGTGTGGGCCCATACATGCCGAGCGCCGGGCGATCCAGCGCCTGCGCCAGCACCAGCGGCAGCGAATCGTTGCCGATGACCAGATCGGCGGCGGCGATGACCCCGGCGCTATGACGCAGCGGCAGAACGCCGGCCAGATTGCCGCGTGCGCCTTCCGGCAGGCGGCGGCAGATCCAGTCGACGCCGTCGCGGTCACCGGCGCCGCCGATCCAGCGCAGCGCCACGCCAGCGGCGCAGGCGCGCTGCGCCAGCTCGAGGAAGCGCTCGCGCGGCCAGACCCGGTTCGGCATCGCCGACCAGGGATTGCTCGCACCTCCCGGCGCCAGCGCCCAGCGCGTTCGCGCCCCGGCGTCTTGCCACAAGGCTTCGCCGCTGACCAGTTCGCTGGCGCTCAACTGCAGACGCGGCCGCAGCGCCGCGGGCGCACGAATGCCGGCCGCCGCCAGCAGATGCGCCAACTGTTCCAGCCGGTGCTGCTCCAGCCGGTAGGGCACAGTGTGGCCGAAGGCCAGCACCTGGCCGCCGCCGCTCAGCCGCGCGGTAGCGTACAGCCAGCGCGAGCGGTGCGCCAGCAGAATCATGCTGGGGCCGTAACGCCGCTGCCAATTCCGCAAAGCCCGCAGCCATTGCCAGCCGCTCGGCGTCCGCAAAACCCGCAGTTCGTCCACGTCGGGATTGTGTTGCAGCAGGGGTGCGGCATACGCCGTCGTGATCCAGCCGAGCGTGGCTTGTGGGTACGCAGAGCGCAGTGCCCGTGCCAGCGCCGTGGTCAGTAAGACATCGCCCGCCGCGGCGAGCTTGACGATCAGAAATCGCGGTGCGCCGCTCATGTACGTTGCCTGGCGCTGGCGTGGCTGCGCCACGCCACCCGCTTGACGCTCGGCCGGGCTGGGGGCCTCGGGAGCCCCAGCCCGGCCCCCGCGTGTCGACTCCAGCCGATGCCGGCGGCGGCGGTGAGCATAATCGCCAGCGCGAGCAGCCGCGCGTTCCAGAGCGCTTCCTGGGTACAGCAGGCGGCGAGCAGGCCGCCGTAGCCGGCCAGCACCGGCGCGGCGGCATGCCGGCGGGTACGGTCGAGCCAGCGCAGCGGCGCGGCCACCGCCGCGAGCAGCAGAAGCAGACCGACGGGGCCAGTCGAAGCCCACACCGTCAGGAACATGTTCTGCGCGCCGCGGAACGGACGGGCCGGCTCGACCGGCCCGTCCCCGCCAATCGCGGGCACGCCTAAATAGAGCGCGCGCCCGTAGCCCAGACCGAGCAGGGGATGGCGGGCAATCTGCCGCAGCGCCTCCTGCATGCTCTCCAGGCGGTCGCGGGTGCTGGCATCTGTACTGGGCGCGCGCACCGGCCCGCTCTGCCCGGCCTCCGTCAGCGTGGCGGCGGCGCTGCGCACGCGCTGCCAACTGCGCGCGGGAAACAGCAGCAGGATGGCCAGCAGCAGCACCGCGGCGCGCACTGTCGCGCGCCGGTGTCCCGCCCACCAGAGAAGGAGCATGCCGATCGCGAGCGCGGCATAGCCGGCGCGCGAATCCGCCGCGACCACGTTGCCCGCGATAGCCAGCACCAGCGCGTATGCGGCCCAGCGCCGCCCGCCGCGCGGGGTTGGCTGGCAGAGCAGCCAGAGCAGCGCCCAGGCGCAGGTCACGGCGTAGAAGTTGGCGTCGTAAAACAGCCCGGTGGCGCGCGGCATCGGGCCGCGCGCCAGCGGGCTCAGCGCCAGCACCAGCCGCGCCGCCTGCGCCAGGCCCAGCACCGCGTTCACCGCGATCGCGACCAGCAGCAGCTTGCCCGCGCGCCGCCGCCACGCCTCCCCGCCGCCCGCCAGCGCCACGCCCAGCAGGATAAATAGCCCGAGCTTGGCGGCATGCGCCAGGATGCTGAGCGCGCCGACGCGCGTGAGCGTCACGTCTCCGGCGCTCACCCAGGCCGGCGCCAGCGTCAGCAGCGACCACGCCAGCAGCGCCACCATGCCGATGGCCAAGCCCGGCCAGCGCTCCGGGAACAGTTTGCGCCCGGACCACCAGGCGTAAGCGAGAGCGGGGACCGCCAAGGTGGGCACGATAAAGTTCGGCAACGTCAGTCCCTGCGACCAGGCGATGTGCAGTCCCAGCGTGTGCCCGGAGACGATATCGGGAACGAACAGCAGCGCCAGCAGCAGCAGCGTCCGGATGCCCAGAGCGGCATCGGATGTGGCAGACCGATAGACCGACTGACCGACAGACCGATCGACCCATGTGGCAGTGGCGCTCATCGCTTAGGCCCGCATTCGCATCACCGCGGTCTCGGCGCCGGCCGCCGCTTCCAGGCGCCACAAGGGCCGCGCCGGATCGCAGGTCTTTGCCGGCGCCCGATTCACCACCAGCGCCAAGTTGCGCCCGCCCGCAGCTTCGAGCACATCGAGGCCGCGCCGCAGTTGGCTGGCGGGCGTCTGGCCATAATGGCTTACCACTAGCGTGCAATCCGCCAGCGCCGCCCAGAGGCTTGCTTCTGGCCCCGTTAAAACCGGAGGACCGTCGATGATCACCCAGGAAAATCGAGCTCGGGCCGCTCGCAGCAGATCGTTTCCGGCCCCGGCGGCCAGTGGCAGGCAAACCTCGCTTCGCCGCCCGGCGGCGATAAAGTGCAGATTGCCCTCCGCGTGCAGCACGCTCTCCACGCTGGCTTGACCGGTCAGTAGTTCGCTCAGTCCCGGGGCGACGGTCGCGTGGAAGCGTTCGTGCAAGGCCGGCCGGGCGCAATGGGCATCGAGCAACAGCACCGAGGGAACCTGCTGCGCGAGCTGTGCGGCCATTTCCAGTGCCAAATCCGACTTGCCTTCCCCCGCACCGGTGCTGGTGACCAAGGCTATTGCGACCCCGCTTTCGTTTTGCGCCAGCAGCAGTGAAGTGGTGCAGCGCTGAGCTACCGGCGCCACGGCCGCGCGGAGGTCGAGGTGGCGGGAGCGTCGCGGCAAAACGTCCGCCACCGGTACCCCCATCTCCTCTGCTTCCGGAAAGCGCAGGCGATCATCGGTCCGATCCTGCCACCAGACCGCGCTCAGCCCCAACGCCAGGCCCAGAAGCAGCGCCGCCGCCAGCGTCGAGGCCAACCGCGGGCTCACTGGCTGCGGCAGCGCCGCCGCCGGATCGCTCACGAGCAGCGCCGGCGGTGCGGCTCCGACAGCATTCGCCGCCTGCTGCAATTGCTCGAGCACGCCGGAGTAGACTTGCTGCCGCGCCGTCAGACTGCGCTGCGCCAGATCAAAACGCGCCAGCTCGGTTCGCAACTGCATCTGCGTGCCGCGCTGGCGCGCCAGGGCCGCACGCAGGCCGTGCAGTTGCTGTTCGACTGCGGCCAGGGCTTGGTGCTCGCGCTCGCGATGTTCGCGGCGCAGCGCGGCCAGGCTGGCGTCGAGTGAGGCAAGTTGCTGACGCGTCTGCCGCAGCGGCAGCGCCTGCGGCCGGTATTTTTCCCCCAGCTTCTCTACCTCGGCGGCCAGTGTGGCCCGCTGCGCCAGCAGATCTTTCGGCACGCCCTGGGTGGCATAACTGGAATCGGCAGCGCCCGAGGAGGCGTGCTGGGCGATCGTCGCGGTCTGTTGCAGCGCCGCGATTTCACCGCTCGTTTCCGCCGCGGCCAACTGCTGCCAGCGCTGGCTTGCGACCTGCATCTGGTGTGCGGGGTCGCTCAGGCCCTGCTGCCGCGCGACGGCGGTCACTTCCTGGGTGGCCGCCACCACCGCCGCGCGCGCCTGCCCGGCCTGCTCGCTCAAAAACTGCACCCGTTCCAGGGCCGCGGACCGGGCTTCGGCCGCCTTCCGCCGGTCGTAGGCTGCGATCATTTGCTGCACGAACGCCGTGGCTAACTGCGGGCTGGGGGCCGTGAAGCTAAGCTGGATCACCTGGCTGTCCGGCAGACTGGCGACCCGCAAATGCCGCCGCAGCGCCGCGACGCGTTCGGCACGTGAGGGCGGCAGGGGCCAATGCCGTGCCAGCCACGCGGGATAGCGGACCGGCGCCGGCAGCAGACCGGCCGCCTGCGGTCGTAGCGCCTGCGCCGCGCCCGCGACTACCGACCGCGCCGCCAGTTCCTGCGCTGTGGTCGAAGGCAGCGGCAGTAATGAAGCCATCTCCGGCTTCGCTTGGGGCGAGACTTGCGGCTCGACGCTGGCTTCCGCCTGATACTGCGGCCGGGCGCAAATCTGAAACGCAACTCCCGCCGCCAGCACCAAAGCCATGATGGCCGCCAGCGTTCCCCAGCGGCGGCGCAGCGCCCGGCGCCATGCCGTCCCGGGCGCGATCGCCTCGCGGCAGGTGTGCAGCGCCGGCTTGGCGCTGGGGCGGCCGAACAGATCACGTTGCATGGGCGTCAGGGGCATAGCGTCCTATTGACACACCAGCTTGCCGCCAGGGCCGATCGTACAGGGAGGCGTACTCGCGGGAGCGGTTGCGAAGCGTGGCGTCCAGTGGAAAATGATCACGCCTGCGATGATCTGCGCGACGGTGGTGGCCGCGAGTTGGAAGCCGGCGGCCAGGCCCGATTTGCCGGGGCTATAGGGGATATAGACCAGATCGAAGGGCTGCAAGCTGGGATCGGCGGCTTTAGCCTCCCGCACCCGGTCTGTGTTCACCCAGCTTGTGTGCAGCGTTCCGCCGGGCAGCCGGTGCACAATGCGGGTGTGACTGGTCAGGCTGTCGTGGCGCGCGCCCCCGGCCAGCGCCAGGGCTTCGAGCAGCGTCAGGCCGCTTGGAGGCAGCGGGTAGGCGCCGGGCCTGACCACATCGCCGGCGATGTAGACTTGTCCGGCAGGCAGCACCTGCACCATGTCGCCAGCACGCAGCGGCAGCGTGGCGGCGCTGCCGCCTCGCGCCAGCGCTTCCACCGGAATTTTGACGCCTGCGCTGCCCCCCGGTGGCCGCACCAGGACCTTATCGCCCGCGGCGCTGCGCACGACGCCGCCCGCGGCCGCCAGCATCGCGCCCAGGTCGGGATAGGTGCGCGCGGAGTAAACCCCCGGCGAACGCACCGCGCCGCTCACCGTCACCGGTTCGGGCGCGAATTGCTTCACCAGCACTTGTACTTGCGGGTCGCGCAAATACGTCTGCTGCAGGCGCGCCGCCAGCTTCCGTCCGGCCTCGGCGGCGGTATCTCCCTCAAGCCGGATGGCGCCGACTTCCGGCATGGCAAAACGTCCGTCAGCCGCCAGGCGCGCTTCCGTGCTCAGCTCGGGCGCGCCGGTCACACTGACGGCAATCAGGTCCCCCGGCTCAAGCCGCTGGGCTGCAATCGGCGGCGTGTCCTCCTGCACCGGCAGCGTGGCTTGTGCCGGCGCGGTTGCCGCCAGCGCCAGCGCCACGGCAATCGGGAGTGCATGATGCCAGAGTTGATGGGGCACCTTGCTAGCATCGACAGCTCATGAGAGAAACGCAATCAGCGTCGATGGGGGTACGCGCGTCCCGCTTTGAACCTTTCCGAGGGGTGCCGGCGGCAACAGCCGGGCCCATCCCGGCATCCGATTGCCCGTTCCCATTTCACCCAAGGAGCTAGCGCCATGCCCGTTTCCAGCAGCGAACACGACCGCTACATTCTGCATTTGAACCACGCTCTCGCCATGGAGAGTGCCCTGGTGGACCATCTGGAAAAACGCGCCGCCGCGGTGCCCAAACCCGACGTGCGCCAGCAGTTGCTGCGTCATCGCGATGAAACCATCCAGCACCGCGAGGCGGTTCGCGACTGCATCCTGTCACTCGCCGGTGAGGCCACGAGCACCAAGGCCAGCGTGCAGGCGCCGATTACGCCCGGCGTGCTGGGCAAAGTGATGACCGCGCTCGAAAGTGAAAAGGAAGATAAGCTGCTGATGGACGCCTTGGCCGATTTCGCCGTCGAAAATTATGAAGATGCCGTCTACGCTGGCCTGAGCCTGATTGCGCGCAACCTTGGTTACCCGCACCACGCCACCCGCTTCGAGGAGATCCGCAAGCAGGAGCGCGCCATGGCGGATTTCATCTCCTCGCATCAGCCCGACGCGGTACGCGACGCCTTTCCGCCGATTGCGCAGGCGGCGTAGGCCGCCAGCAAGCGCATGGTAAGGTGAAACACATGCGCGTTGCCCTGTTCACCCGCGAGTATCCTCCTCACATTTACGGTGGCGCCGGCGTCCACGTCGACTATCTCAGCCGCGAATTGGCGCGCAGCATCGAAGTCGAGGTGCACTGCTTCGGCGAGCAGCACAGCCGCTCCGGCAATCTCACGGTCGTTGGCCATGAGCCGTGGAATCGACTGACCACGGAAGAAAAGTTTCGCGGTGCTCTCGAGGCGCTCAGCGTGAATCTGGATTCCATTCAGCGCCTGCGCAATGCCGATGTGGTGCACACGCACACCTGGTACACGTCCATGGCGGGCTTCTGGGCCAAAAAGCTCTACGGCATGCCTTTTGTGCTCACCACCCACAGCCTCGAACCCCTGCGTGCCTGGAAAGCCGAGCAGTTAGGCAGCGGCTATCAGATGAGTTCGTGGATGGAAAAAACCGCAATCGAGAGCGCCGATGCCGTCATCGCCGTTTCCAACGGCACCAAAGCTGACATTCTGCGCGCCTACCCGGCGCTCGATCCCGCGCGCATTCACGTCATCTACAACGGCATCGATCTGGACGAGTACCGCCCCGACGTGGGAACTCAATATCTCGATGCCTTTGGCGTCGATCGCTCGCGTCCCTATATTCTCTTTGTCGGCCGCATCACACGCCAGAAGGGCGTAACCCATCTGGTGGACGCCATCCACCACCTGCCCACCGACACCCAGGTCGTGTTGTGCGCCGGCGCGCCCGACACCCCCGAAATTGCCGGAGAGATGCGCGCCAAGGTCGAGGCTCTCCGGCGCACGCATCCACGCGTGCTCTGGATCGAAAAGATGGTGAGCAAGCCCGAGGTCATTCAGCTCTACAGCCACGCTGCCGTGTTCTGCTGCCCCTCGATCTACGAACCCTTCGGCATCATCAACCTCGAAGCCATGGCGTGTGAAACCGCGGTGGTGGCCACCGCGACCGGCGGCATCAAGGAAGTCGTGGTGCCCGGCGAGACCGGCATTCTCGTTTCCGTGGCGCAGGACCCGGAGACCAACGCCCCGCTCGATCCCGCCACCTTCGCCCGCGATCTCGCTACCGCGCTGGCATCCCTGCTGGCCGATCCGGCGCGGCAGCAGGCCATGGGCCGCGCCGGCCGCGCCCGCGTCGAAGCCATGTTTTCCTGGCGCGCCATCGCGGCCCAGACCGTCGAGCTGTACGAATCGCTGGCCGGGGAGCGAGAAGTTGCCGCTGTGCGACAATGAGTGCCAGTGTTACTGGCGCTTGATATTGGTAACTCCAACACCGTCATCGGCCTGTTCGCCGGCGAGAAGCTGGAAGCTTCCTGGCGCCTCACCACCGCGCGGCATCAGACCGCCGACGAATTCGCTCTGGCGCTGAACGGCTTGCTGGCCGCGCATGCTGTCGCGCCCGCACGCATCACCGGTGCGATCGTGGCCTCGGTCGTGCCACCACTCGACGCCAACGTGCGCGCGGCGCTGCGCCGTCAGTTTGGCCTCGAAGCACTTTTCGTCGGCCCCGGCCTCAAGACCGGTATGCCCATTCACTACGACTCGCCCGCCGATGTTGGCGCCGACCGTATCGCCAATGCCATCGCCGGCTTCGCCGCCCACGGCGGCCCGCTGATTGTCGTGGATTTTGGCACCGCGACCACCTTCGACGTGGTCTCCGCCCAAGGCGAATACCGCGGCGGTATCATATGCCCTGGATTGGCCATTTCCGCCGAGGCCCTCGTCAGCCGCACCGCCCGCCTGCAGCGTGTCGAGCTCCGCGACCCCGGCCGCCTGATCGGCTCGACCACCGTCGGCAGCTTGCAGTCCGGCCTCTACTACGGCTATCTCAGCCTGGTGGACGGCCTGATTGAGCGCCTGCTCGCCGAGCTGGGTGCGGCCACCAAGGTCATCGCCACCGGCGGTCTGGCGGCGCTCATTGCCCCCGGCTCCCGCCATCTCCGCACCTGCGACGAGAACCTGACGCTGACCGGCCTCCGCCTCCTCTGGGAGCGAAATCATCCGTGAGCCCGCTGGCGCTGCCCGAAGCGCTCGAGGGCGACGGCTTCAACCGCCGAGCCAGCATCCCCTTCGGCCTTACGCCGGAGCACGTCCGCGCCGCTATGCAGGATTTCCTTGACTTCCTAACCGCGGTCGATTCCCAGCTTCATAGCCGCGGCATGATAAGCCTCGAAAACACAATGATGCAAGCCAACTTCAGCAGTTTAGTTGGGGAGCTGATCGCCAACCAGATACCCCGGTATTGCCCGACACTGGCCCGGAACGTTTATCACAACGGCCATCCCGACCTCCTGCCAGCGGGGAAATACCTAGGCGATGCAGCCCAACATGCCGGAGCCAATGGCATTGAGATTAAGGCGTCCCGCTATGCTCAGGGTTGGCAAGGACACAACGCCGAAGATGCCTGGTTGATGGTGTTTGTGTTCCGTAGCGGCCGCAACGGCCCGAAGCTCTTGCCCGGGCAGGGGTTCAAGTTCCTGCTGGTTGCGGGTGCGCTCTTGTCCAAAAGCGATTGGCAGTTTTCGGGCCGCTCGAGCACGAGCCGCCGAACCATCACCGCGAGCGTCAAACCGGCCGGCGCTGCCCGAATGACGGCGAACTGGATCTATAAGTGCCGCGAGCTACGCGAGCGTGAGCGATAGCTGATCCTGCGGTACAACCAGGTTCGCCAGCCTCGTAATGTTGTCCGGGGCGGCCTGGTAAAATGCAGCACTCCGCTCGATGCCGATGGATCCCACGGCGAGTGCGTTGGCAGCGGCCAGGGTTGACCCGGACCCCATAAACGGGTCAAGGATTGTCCCAGAGCCGCAGGGGAGCGATGCGAACACCAGCGCGCGCAGCAGAGCCTGTGGCTTTAGACTGGGGTGGTTGGCCAGCGCGCGCTCCTGCGCTGAAGTTCGCCCTGCCTCGATCACGTCTGCGAAGGGTGATCCATCCTGGAGTCGCCGGAGGCCTCCAGTTCCGTATTCACTGAGGCAGTCCGAAAGGCGCATTCCTTTTGGCATGGGCTTGCGCAAGATGCCCCAGGGCTCGTAACTGCCGCGCGGCAAAGAACACACATCCGGGAACTGCTCCTCTGCGTTTTTCGGCCGGTCGCCGCCGCGCAAGGTTCGTACAATTCTCACCAGTTGACCACGGAACTCCAGGCCCCCTTCCACCAGCGCCGCGTAGACCAGTTGACACAAAAACGAATTGGTCGCGATGAAAACATGCCCCCCGGGCCGCAGCACATGCGCCGCCGCTGCGGCCCATTCGGAAAAAAAAATACTGATCTCGCGGCGCTCTTTGGCGTTCAACGCCGTAAACCGGGGCAGTGGCTGGCGGTTCGCGCCGTCAAAGCTGGGAGGAATGCGCCAAATGCCTCCGGTCTTCGCGGCCCGCTTCTCCAGTTCGGCCGATTCATACTCGCGCAACCCGTAGGGCGGGTCGGTCACGATGGCGTGAATCGAGTGTTCCGGCGCGTGGTGCATCCAGGCCATGCAATCCGCATGGACCAGGAGCGCTCGCCCCACCTGTTGATGAGGAAAGCCGCCCGCCGGAGGTTCGGTGTGCGAGGGCACGTTCTGCCCGCTCAGTAGCGGTAGTGATCGGGCTTGTAGGGGCCGGTGACGGGCACGCCCAGGTAGTCGGCCTGCTGGGGGGTAAGGGTGGTCAGGCGGACGCCGATTTTTTCCAGGTGCAGGCGGGCGACCTCTTCGTCGAGCTTCTTGGGCAACGTGTAGACGCCGGGCTTGTAGGTGTCGCGGTTGCGCCACAGATCCAACTGCGCCAGCGTCTGGTTGGAGAAGCTGTTGCTCATCACAAAGCTCGGGTGCCCGGTGGCGCAGCCCAGATTCACCAGCCGGCCTTCGGCCAGCAGGAAGATGCTGTGGCCGCCGGTGAACTGGTACTGGTCCACCTGCGGCTTGATGTTGGTGCGTTGGGCGTCGGCGGCGGCGTTGAGCGCGTCCACCTGGATCTCATTGTCGAAGTGGCCGATATTGCAGACGATCGCCTGATCCTTCATGTGGCGCATGTGGTCGACCGTGATCACCTCGCAGTTGCCGGTGCAGGTGACGTAAATATCGCCCCGGCCGAGCGTGTCCTCGACGGTGGTCACCTCGAAGCCTTCCATGGCCGCCTGCAGCGCATTGATCGGGTCCACTTCGGTGACAATCACCCGCGCGCCAAAGCCGCGCAGCGATTTCGCGCAGCCCTTGCCCACATCGCCGTAACCGCAAATGACGGCCACCTTGCCTGCCACCATTACGTCGGTGGCGCGCTTGATGCCATCGGCCAGCGATTCGCGGCAGCCATAGAGGTTGTCGAACTTCGACTTGGTGACGGAATCGTTGACGTTGATGGCGGGCACCAGCAGCGTGCCCGTCTCCTGCATTTTGTACAGGCGGTGGACGCCGGTCGTGGTCTCTTCCGACACGCCGCGCCAGGCTTCGACGATCTTATGCCAGCGCCGCGCATCTTCGCCGTGCACGCGCAGCAGCAGGTCCTTGATCACTTTTTCCTCATGTGAGGCAGAAGGCGACTTGACCCAGTCCGAACCGTTCTCCAGCTCGTAGCCTTTATGGATCAGCAGCGTCATGTCGCCACCGTCGTCCACGACAAGCTGGGGTCCCAGCCCATCCGCGTGCGACACCGCCTGGTACGTACACCACCAGTAGTCCTCGAGGCTTTCGCCCTTCCAGGCGAACACCGGCACGCCCGTCAGCGCGATGGCCGCGGCGGCATGGTCCTGGGTGGAGAAGATATTGCAGCTTGCCCAGCGCACGGTGGCGCCCAGCGCCCGCAGCGTCTCGATCAGCACCGCCGTCTGCACTGTCATGTGCAGCGAACCGCTCACGCGCACGCCGGCCAGGGGCCGCTCGGGCGCATACTTGCGCCGGATCGACATCAGGCCGGGCATTTCCTGCTCGGCAATGGTGATTTCCTTGCGGCCCCAATCGGCGAGGCGCAGATCGGCAACTTTATAATCCCCGGCCGCAGCCGGCTTCGAATCCAGTACAGTGCTCATTCAGGTAGTGTAACCGTGGTTGCGGTTAACGCGCTAGGCGGCCACGGCGTCGCGCAGTTGCAGCCGCGCTTCATGGATCAGGCGCGCACAATAGCCGGGGTCGAGGTCGAGCCAATCGGCCAGCACCGCCGGCGGATAGCCCTCCAGCTCGTGGAGCAGATAAAGCAGCCGTTGCCCCGCCGGAAGCTGCCGCACCGCCTCGCGCAGCCGCAGGCCGGATGGGGGCGCCGCGCCACCGCCACCGGCAGCAGCAGCGTCGCTCGCGAATAATCCCCGGAAATGAACGGCGAAATGCGCGACCAGCCGCTCCCCATCCATGATCTCTTCCCTTAGACCGTGGCCGCTGTCGGCGCCCCGGCAGGCGTCCAGGAAGATATTGATTTCCATCCGTCGCGCCCGGTTCGCATCGCTCAGCATCCAACGGCACAGGGTGTAAATGCGCCGGCGCTGGCGTTCATATTCGGATTGCAGGAATTGTTCGTGAATACAGCCGCTGAGCGGCTCCAGTTGTAATTGTGTGCGGGTCGCCATCCCAACTCCTCTCGGCACCGTTTCTCGCGTTGCCTTTTATTCTTGCCCGGTTCCTGTGTAGCTTGCGCTTTGCCTATATCCTTGCAACTGAAACGCCACCACGCCGGGGCCTGGGCCAAATGCCCCCGGGCGGTGGACACCCACCGTGGATGCCCGGCGCTGCCGTGAGCGCCAAATGCTATGAATAAAGGAGATGCGGCGCTTCGTGGCCCGTCCTTGGGTGCGCTGCGCCGCTTCGCGAAATTGCTGTCCAGGAAAAGTCGCGGTAAAAACTACCTCTCGCGGAGAAGATGTCATACTGCTGCCCGTTTCAAAACGATCCCGTGCCCTCGCACTCCGTGGTTAAACTCAACATAGCAGAGGATTTCAATTTAGTTCGCCGCTCCCAAAGGCGGAATCTGGGCTGTACCGGCGAATACCAGCAAGTAGGCAAGGCCTTGCCGGTTTTGTCTCTCTCAGGCACGCTAGAAGAGAGATGCGTACTACTCCGCTTGCCGCTTCCGGCCAGGTCGTAACGCCCTATCGCGGCGGCCAGATTGCCGCCGTCTCCTCACCTGGCCTGGAATTTCACCCCTGGCCGGCCGGGCAACTGCTGCTCTATGACGCGAGCTGGCGCGCCGTGCTCGCCCTGGAAGGTCCAGAGGCGCGCAAGTGGCTAAACGGCATGATCACCACCAATGTGCGGGATCTGGTGCCGGGTCAGTGGGCGCCGGGTTTTCAGCTTGACCCCAAGGGCCACATTCTGGCCAGCCTCGACCTGGTCTGCACCGCGCCCGATTCCTTTTTGCTGCTCACCGATGAGGCGCAGCGCGAAGGCCTCGAACAGCGCCTGCGCCGCTTTGTCTTTATTTCGAAGCTGACGATCGAGGATCGCAGCGCCTCCTGGTCGGCGCTTCGGCTGCGCGGCCCGCGTGCGGCCGAGATAGCAGCAGAGGCTGGCTGGTGCGCTCCCGCGCCCGAGCCGCAGCAGGGGCTCGCGCATCCATCCGGCGGCTGGACGCTGGCGAGCGCGCCGGCGGGCATACCGCAACTCGAATTCGTCGCGCCCGCCGCCGCCGCCGCCGCTCTTTGGGAGCGCCTGCAAGCACTCGCGCAGCCAGCGGGGCCGGCCGCTCAGGAACGGGACCGCATTTTCGCCCGCCAGCCTCTGTATGGGGTTGACATCTCTGAAGCCGAACTGCCGCAGGAAACCGGCCAGATGGATCACCTCAGCTTTACCAAGGGGTGCTATATCGGGCAGGAGATCGTCGAGCGCATCCGCGCCCGCGGTGCCGTACACCGGCATTGGAGCGCCTTTGGTTTTGCGGCGCACGTGGCGGCCGGCGCTGCCATCGAATCCGAGGGCCGCGCCGCGGGCAAAATCACCAGCGTCGCACCGCCCACACAGGACAGTGCCGACACGAAATATTTTGCCCTGGGCTACATCCGCGACGCCACGCCAGGGGCGGCTGTCACCGCTGCAGGCGTGAGCGGCCAGCTACTCGAGTAGCGCTCAGGCACGCGAGCGCGCGGCCACCGGATCTTTCGCCGTCTCTGCGCCGCTCGCCGCGGGCGCCTTGGCTTCGGGCGCGCGGGCGGGGCGGTCCGACTTGGGCAGGGCCCACTCCAGCACCTCGTCCATGGCCCGGACGTAATGCAGCTCCAGGCCGTCGAGCTGCTCCGGCTTCAGGTCCTCTTCCACGTTCTGGCGGTTTTCCGCCGGCAGCACGATGTGCTCGATGCCCACGCGCTTGGCGGCCAGCAACTTTTCCTTGATGCCGCCAATGGGCAGCACATCGCCGGTGAGGGTGATCTCGCCGGTCATCGCCAGCTTCGGCCGGACGGGCTGATTGAGCAGCAGTGAAGCCAGCGCCGTCGCCATGGTGATACCCGCCGAGGGACCGTCCTTGGGGATGGCGCCCGCGGGCACGTGCATGTGGATATCGTGCTCTTTGAAGAAATCCTCGGCCAGCCCGAGCGTGGCCGCATGCGAGCGCACCCAGGTGAGGGCCGCCTGCATGGACTCCTGCATCACCTGGCCGAGATGGCCGGTCATGGTGAAGCCCTTGCCGCCGGGCATCTGATTGGCCTCGATGAAGAGCACATCGCCGCCGGTCGGCGTCCAGGCCAGGCCCACGGCGACGCCCGGCCGGCGCGTGCGCTCGACCACCTCGACTTCGTCGCGCACCTTGGGGCCGCCGAGAAACTCGCGTACAATCTCCGGCGTCACCGGCAGCTTCGCGCCTTCGGCGCCCGCGGGAATTTTGCCCTCGGCAATGCGGCGCGCGTACTTGCGGATCAGGCTGCCGATCTGGCGCTCGAGGCTGCGCACGCCCGCCTCGCGCGTGTATTGCCGGATGACGCGCTGCACCGCCTCGTTCTGGAATTCCAGCCGCTGGGCGTCCACGCCGTTCTCCTTGGCCTGCTTGGGAATCAGGTACTTGAAGGCGATGTGCAGCTTCTCTTCTTCCGTATAGCCGCTCAGCTCGATGATTTCCATGCGGTCGCGCAGCGGCTCGGGAATGGTATCGAGCATATTGGCGGTGGTGATGAACAGCACGCGCGACAGATCGAAGGGCACGTCCAGGTAGTTGTCGCGGAAGGAGAAGTTCTGCTCCGGATCGAGCACCTCGAGCAGCGCCGAGGTGGGATCGCCGCGGAAGTCGCGCCCGATCTTGTCCACCTCGTCCAGCATGAACACTGGATCGTTGGTATCCGCGCGCCGCAGGCCCTGAATGATCTGCCCCGGCAGCGCGCCGATGTAAGTGCGGCGATGACCGCGGATTTCCGCCTCGTCGTGCACGCCGCCGAGCGATAGCCGGAAAAACTTCCGCCCCAGCGAACGCGCAATCGAGCGGCCGAGCGAGGTTTTGCCCACGCCCGGGGGGCCGACGAAGCAGAGGATCGGCCCTTTCATGGTGGGGTTCAGCCGCCGCACCGCCAGATAGTCGAGGATGCGGTCCTTGACTTTTTCCAGATCGTAATGATCCTCGTTGAGAATGGTGGCGGCCTTGACCAGATCAATCTCTTCAGCCGAGCTGCGCGACCAGGGCAGTACCGCCAGCCACTCGACGTAGTTGCGCGTCACCGAATAATCCGCTGCCGCCGGCGACATCTTCGAGAGCCGCTGCAGCTCCTTCATCGCCTCCGTCTTGACTTCGTCCGGCATGCCAGCAGCTTCAATTTTCTTGCGCAGCTCCTCGGTGTCGCGCTGGGACTCATCGCCCTCGCCCAGCTCCTTCTGAATCGCCTTCATCTGCTCGCGCAGGTAGTACTCGCGCTGCGACTGCTGCACCTGATCCTGCACTTCGGTCTGGATCTTGGAACGCAACTGCTGCACTTCGAGCTCGCGCACCACGTGCCGGTTGACCTGCTCCAGCCGCAAGCGCACGTCGGGGGTCTCCAGCACTGCCTGGCGCTCCGCGGTCGGCAGCGATGGCAAATTGGCCGCCACAAAGTCGGTCAGCCGCGCGGGATCGTCGATGCTCGCCACCAGGCTCTGCAGCTCGTCTGACAAGGTGGGCGATAGCGCCACAATCTGCTGGAACACGCTCACGATATTGCGCTGCAGGGCTTCGGTTTCCGAATCCACCGTCGCCGGCTGATCCTCGACCTGCTCCACCTGCGCCCGCAGGAACGGCTCCGACTGCTGCCAGTTCAGCACCCGCGCCCGCGTCAGCCCTTCGGTGAAGATGAACAGGCTCTGGTTCGGCAGCCGCACGATCTTGTGCACGATGGCAATGCTGCCCACGGTGTGCATATCGCTGGGCTGGGGGTTATCGATACGCGCATCCTTTTGCGCCAGCACCAGAATCAGCTTGTCTTCCCCCAGCGCGTTGATCAGATTGACCGAAGACTGCCGTCCCACCGTCAGCGGCAGCACCGCATGGGGGAACAAAATCGTCTCGCGCACCGGAAGCACGGGGATCACGGCGGGAAAATCGGGGAGGCGAACCGAGGTAGCCATAGTTGATTAGAGTATATGCATGAAATCTGATAATAGCAAGCGCAACTACAAACGACTTATCTAGGGGTTATGACGCCTCAGCCTGCCGGCGTGATCAGCAAAAATCGGGTAACGTTATCCGCCCGATCACCGATGCCATGTTCTACCACTCTGGCTCCATAAGTGGTTGCTGCCAAAGCACCGGCAATGGCGGCCGTGTCGTGGCGCAGGTTGGCTTCACGAACACTGCCGGCCGTGTCAAAGAACGGCTCTGCCTGCCACTCCGGATGCCGCACCAGGAACCGGCGGCACTGCGCTAGCGCCACCGGATGGGAAATCAGGCGGTGAACCCCGGCCAAGGCGGTGTGTACCGGCACGATCAGGCACTGCTCGATAGGCAGCGTGTGCTCGCCCAGCGTCCGGACGCTGCTGGCCGCCAGCAGGCGCTGCACCGGCCCAATCGCCCCAACCAGAGAGTTCTCGACGGGTACAACTGCCCGCTGCGTCCGGCCGCTCGCGAGCGCAGCAAAGACGTCCTCAAATGAGTGGCATGCAAGCAGCTCGGCTCCTGGCTGCAGGATGGCGGCGGCGGCGGCGCTAAAGCAGCCGGCGATACCCTGAATCGCAACCGGCATCGCCATGGTTGCCATCAGTGCGGCTGCGCCTCCCGGGCGGCGAGGGCGCCGACCAGCGCCACACGCGCCAGAACCAGCGGCTTGAGCAGCGTAAATTGCGCGCTTTCGGCGTGGGCTGCGGTTGCGGCAAAATCCACGCGCGCCGCTTCGCTATAGGCCTCCAGCACCGCTGCGCCGGCGCGGCCGGCGTCCTGCGCGATACCGGCAAGGGCGTCGGGATCGCCGTTCAGGTAGGCGGCGTCGTCGCTGCGGGCCTGGCGGTCGGCTTCGTCGAGGCAACTTTCGAGCAGCGCGGCGGCATCTTCGCGGTCGCCCAGCTCTTTTTCCATTGCCGCCACGCGCACCGCCTCGGGCAGCGCCACCGGCCACAAACTTGCATCGAGCATACCGCTCGCCTGTCCGGCGAGCGCCAGCGCGCCATTGGGATTGCGATGCCGCTGGCTTTCGGCCTCGTGCACCAGTTTCCGGAATTGCTGCCACGCCGCTGCCTGCGCGGAGCGATCGGCGTCTGCGGCTGCATCGGCGGGAGGCGGAAGCTGCAGTTGGAACCGCCGCCGCGGTTGCAGCCCAAAGCGCCCGCGGAATTGCCCGCCAGCGCTCAAATCCATCTGCGGCCACTGCTGCGCCCACTGCGCAGCTTGGAGCGGATCGAGCAGCCGGAGCACCGTGAGCAGGCCGCGCGCTGCGGTGTACGTGGTTTGCGAAAGCGTCAGCGGCCCGGTGCGCAAGCTGCTGAGTTGCGCCGCAATGGTGCTTTGGAGTTCCTGGTCCAGTTCCGGTTCCTTGCGATGTCCGGCCAGCAGAAACGGCACCGCGGCTTCGATGCGGCGGGGGTCGGTTTCCTGCTTCGCCCATTGGTAGCCGCCCTGCACCAGCAGCATTTGATCCAGGCCGGGATTGTCGGCCCGCCGCAGGAGTGCCGCTACGCCCCGGTAAGGGAAGGCTCCGGTCACGCGCTCGCACTCATCGACCAGCGCCGCGAGGGCATCGAGCCTCTTCTGTTCGCTTGTCTCTGGCGCGTGCGCCCTCGCCATCGCCATGATGAGCTGGCTGTAGAGCGGTTCTTTGGGTACATCGGCGGAGCGCGTCAGTTGCAGGGCGGCGACGGCCTCATCGTGCCGCGCCAGCTCGGCCACGGCTTCCTGCTCGACCTCGGTTTTGACCTGAACGCGCGCCGTATCCAGCACCGGGTCGCCCGTCCCCGACGGCAGCGCCAGCGCTATCGCGAACGCGGCGCGGAAATCGCTCAGCGCCGGCTGGTCCGCGCCGGACGTCTCGTGCCGGCGGCGCCGCCCCGGCCCCAACTCATCGCGCGCAATCGCGCTCAGCATCGCCGGCGCCAGCAGACTCGGAACCGATGCGGTTGCCTGCCGCGCCTGTGCCAGCAACTGCACCACCAGCGGGTCCGGCTGTGCTGGGGTCGTTTCCGGCTTCTGCGCCGCGGCGCAGAGGCTCAACGCCAGCAAACAGCAGAGCGCAACGCCGGTGCGAAGCATGGGTGGCGCCTCTCTTAGGGGGCGGTGGTGGCGGTCCGGTGGATGGTGATCTTTATGATATGGACCGGCGTGAGAGGACGATTGTCACTCCCGTCGCGCGGCACCTGGCTGATGGCGTCGGCCACGTTTTGGCCGCTGATCACCTGGCCAAAAATAGTGTAATTGCCATTCAGCGAAGGATAGGGCGCCACGGTAATGAAAAATTGCGAGCCGTTGGTGTTGGGGCCGGCGTTGGCCATGGCGAGCCGCCCGGGGCGGTCGAAAGTCAGGTCGGGCGAAACTTCATTGGCGAACGCGTAGCCGGGAGTGCCGCTGCCGTTGCCCAGCGGGTCCCCCCCCTGAATCATGAAATTGGGGATCACGCGATGAAAGGTCAGACCGTTGTAGAAGGGCTTGCCGGCTTCGATTTTACCCGTGCGCGGGTTGACCCACTTTTGCGTCCCCTCCGCTAAGCCGATGAAATTACCCACCGTCAGCGGCGCCGCCTTGGGAAACAGTTGCACCGTAATCGTCCCCAAATCCGTTTGAATAGCGGCGGCGAAATTGCCGGGCGGAGCGGGTTGCGGCCCTAAATGGGGGGAGGAATGACAGCCCGCCAGGGTTACGGCCGCCACAACGGCCCCAAACACCAATGCATGTACGCGCATGCTGAAATTTTAGCCCGCTTTACGCAGCCGCGCCTAGAGGCGCAGACATCATATGCAGGGGGCGGCGAGACGGCTCCCCCCATGACATTTTTTTTGGTTGTACTGGCCTCCGGGCACGTTATGATGTAGCCGCTGGAGGCTGGAGTCCACCACCGATGCAGATAAGACGCGAACGGTATGGACAACTCAATTGCCTGACCGCGATTCCGGACGGGCCGGAGCAGTCTGCGCCCTTGCTGCTCGTCCACGGCCTGGGCGGCGGGATCTGGGGCTGGGAGCCGTTTCAAGCCTGGTTTGCCGAGCGCGGTTTTTGCAGTTACGCCCTCGAGCTGCCCGGTCATGGCGAGGATACCGACCCGGCCACGGCTCAGCGCATGGGCACCTACAGTGTGGAGAGCTACGCGCTCTGGGTGGCGGCGGCCATGGCCGAAATCGGCCGCAAATTTGTCATCGTCGGTCACAGCATGGGTGGTCTGATTGCGCAGAAACTCGCCGAATCCCACCGGCAGCCGGGCTATGTCTTTTTGGCCAGCGCGCCGCCCTGGCACATGTTCCGCCGGGCATATGGCTCCATGTGGCGGCATTTGTTGCGCCATCCCTGGAAGGAAGTGGTGTGGCCCATGTGCGGCGGCTCGGTGGTGCTGGATGCATCGCTGCAGGACCGGTTGGTCAACAACCGGCTGACGCCTGAGGTGCGCGCCGACATCGCGCACCGCGATGTACCCGATTCCGGCCGCGCTTCCATGCAGATGGCGGTCGGTCTGGTCAGCGTCGATGTGCGCCGCGTCACATCGCCCTGCCTGGTGATTGGCGGCAGCGACGACCGGTTGATTCCGATCAGCGAGCAGAAGTGCTTGTCAGAATTCTACAAATGCCCGCTGCAGGTCTACGATTGCGGCCACATGCTGATGATTGAAACTGGCTACGAAGCCGTCGCCGGCGGCATTCTGTCCTGGATTGCCGAGCTGCAGGGCAAGCCCGAAACCGCTGCCGGCGCCAGTTAACTGAGTACACGCGCGCGCTGTTGCACCAGTTGGCCGTATTCAATATTCGACTCGTCGGGCAGCAGCACCCAGAGCGTGTAAATTCCCAGCGCCGTTCCGAAGGGAATATTGATCAGCCGGATGATGCCCAGCACGATGGCCAGCATCCGCGCCCAGCTCTGGGCCATCAGCAGGCCCGCGCCGGCGATGATCGTCAGCACGGAATAAATCAACAAGGCCGTGCCGAGACCGCCCATCAGCGGTCCCAGAAAGTGCGGCATACCGCTACTCCAGGGGCCACCCCAGCCCCAGTCCCAAGTGTTGTTGAAACTGGAAAATCCGATCAGGACCAGTCCGCCGGGCAACCCGATTACTCCCAGGACAATCCAGAGCACGCCCAGAATGTTGCGATGCTTGGTCACGCGGCCCACTGCCGATCGCGGCGGCAGCCCCGGCGCCGCTAAAGCCGGCGCTGTGACTGCCGCCTTGCCACAGTGCGTGCAATAGGCCACGTTGGCATCTAACCGCGCCCCACATTGATTGCAGAACATAGTTCTTACCTCGTCCCACCGCCTCTACTTCGCAGCATATTACGATAATTCCGTTCCTGCCTCTACTGTACGTATCGGCCGCCGCGCCGGTTCACGCACATGACCAATCGCAGGCTTCCAATGGTCTTTGAGCTGCAAAAGCGGGCTTTCCAGCCAGCGCCAGGAGGCCGCGGCCACCAGCAGTGCCAGTGCCAGGCTGATGAGGTCGCGGCCAAACACCCCGGCAACGCTGCCGTTTAGCTGCAATCCCCACCAGGTGGTCGCCGCGGCGCCTACCAGAGCCAGCGCCGGATAGTGGATCAAATACGTGGTGTAGCTGACGGTGCCGAGCTGGCGCGCGGGCCGCAGCCGCAGAAAACGGCAGAGCGGCGCGGTGCTGCCCGCCCGCAGCACCGTCCAGCCGATCAGTCCGGCAAAGGCGATGGCGAGCAGCGAGTAGCCGAAGGTGGCCATCCAGAGATTGCTGCGCGAGCCGCCGGTGGCCAGCGCCAGCAGCGCGAACGCTCCGCCTGCGCTCAACCCCACCCCGCGCAGCCATTGCGGCAGCTTTTGGAGGTTGCTGCGATAGCGCAGTAGCAGCGCCAGCGCCGCGCCCCAAGCCAGACTATCGAAGCGCGCCGGCAAGAACTCATATTCCGGAAACGCGTGCGTATGGATCGCGAAGCGCAGGACTGGCGCGGTGAGGATCACGGCGGCCAACAGCGGCCACAGCCGCGCCGGCCGCACCCAGCGCACCACCGGCGCCCACATCAGATAAAACAGCTCTTCAATCGACAGCGACCACAGCACCGCCAGTCCGGCATAGACAAACACCGGCGCCTGGAACAGCCAGCCATGAAAATAGGCCACCACGCTCGACAGATACAGGGCGTGCATCGTCCAGTAGGTCCACGACTGCGGTCCGCCCCAGGCCACCGCGGCGAGCAGGTAGATGACCAGCAGGCAATAGTAGATGGGAAAAATGCGCAGCGTGCGGCGCGCGTAAAACGTCGAGAAATAATGCGGCCGCTCGCGGCTGGCGAGCAGAATCGAGGTGATTAAAAACCCCGACAGGACGAAAAACAGATCGACGCCCGCCCAGCCCAGGCCTGTGATCGCGTTCTTCCAGACCGTGCCGATGGTGTAGTGAAACGAGATGACGGCCAGCACCGCAATGGCGCGCAGGCCGTCCAGTTCCGCGATTCTGCCTTTGTTTTGCGGTGATAAAGCCAACTTCGTCCAAGGTATCATTGAACGTACATGCCTGATTTGGCGGTAGCTTGGAGGAGCCCTGAACGCCAGCGGACGGGCCCTGCCGGGAATCGAAGCCCGCACTCCAAGCGACCATCGGGAGCGACCAGGGCAAAAAGTGGCGAGCCACTGTCCACGGAAGACTGGATCTCCAGGGCATGGAATCCCGCGCAATTACGCCGTTTGGGCCGCGCTTTCAGCGATCTGGCGGTGGCGGAGCTGTGCCGCGGTGGCGGCCCGGTGCTGGCGCCCGATTTTCTCAAGCGCACGCGCTCGCTGCTGCGCAGCGCCCGCGGCGGCGCCGAACGCGCTCCTGGCTGGCTGCGGGAATTGTGCGCCGCCAGCCTGCATCAAAGTCATCCCCGCGCCATGGCGCAGCAAATCTGCGCTCCGGTGCCGCTCGCCGCGCTGGCCGAATCGGTTGTCGCCGCGCTGAATCAGAGCATAGCGGTGTGGGAGATGTCACCCGCGGCGACGCTGGTCGACCGGGAAGTCATGGGCCGCTTCAAGAAGCTGCTCGGCTATCCGGATTCCGCCGAAGGTTCGCTGACGCCAGGGGGCAGTTTCGCCAATCTCACCGCGCTGCAAGCGGCACGCGCGGCGCTGGCGCCGGAAGCCTGGGAGAGCGGCGCCACCGGCAAGGTTGCCATTCTCGCGGGCGTGCAGACGCATTACTCCGTGGCGCGCGCCGCCGGCATCATGGGCATGGGTACGGCCTGCGTGTTTCCGCTGCCGCTCGATGCCGCCTTCCGCACCGATGCCGCGGCGATTCCGGCCGTGGTGCGGCGCGCGCGCCGGGCCGGTTACCGGCGCTTTATTCTGGTCGCCACCAGCGGCTCGACGCCCTGTGGCAGTTTTGACGATCTGGAAGCCTTCGCCCGCGCTGCCGCGGCCCTGCGACGCCAGCGCGGTACGCGCGTCTGGCTGCATGTGGATGCGGCGCACGGCGGCGGCATGGCCTTTTCGCCGCACCTGCGCCGCCTGCTGCGCGGCATCGAGCAGGCCGATTCGATTGCCTTCGATCCGCACAAAATGATGTTCATGCCGCTGACCGCGGGTGCGGTTCTGGTGCGCGCGGGTGTGCGGTTGCGGGGTGCGTTCGAGCAAAACGCACCGTATCTGTTCAGTCCGGTGCGGCGCGAGATCCCCGATGTCGGGCCGTTCACGCTGGCTTGCTCGCAGCGCTTCGAGGCCCTGAAGGTATGGCTGGTGTGGCAGGCCTACGGTCCGCGCTTTTTCGCGGCGCTCACCGAAGCGGTCTGTGCTGCGGCCGACGCTGCTCATGATTACTGCAGCCGCTCACGGATTCTTGAGCCGGTACATCGCCCGCAGGCCAACATCTTCTGCTTCCGCCTGCGCGGCAAATCCAGCGATGGCCGCCATTGGGCGATTAAAGAAGCCCTCAACGCCAGCGGACAGGGTTATCTCAGCTCGACGGTGCTCGACGGCGGCCGTTGCTTCCGCATGGTGGCGATGAACCCGCGCTCCCGGCGCCAGGACGTCATCGCGGTGCTGCGTTCGGTCGAACGGCTGGCAGCGGAGCGCGCATGACCTCCGCGGAGCGTTTCCGAGCCGCCTGTGCCGGGCAGCCGGTCGACCGGCCGCCGGTGTGGCTCATGCGCCAGGCCGGACGGTACATGCCCGAGTACCGCGCCGTGCGGGCACGCTATTCGCTGCTCGAAATCTGCCGTACGCCGGCGCTCGCCGCTGAAGTCACGCTCACCGCCGCCCGCAAGCTGGGTGTCGATGCCGCCATTATCTTCGCCGACCTGCTCCTGCCCGCGGCACCGCTGGGTCTGGAGCTGGAATTCGTCGCCGGCGAAGGTCCGCGGCTTGCGCCGCCGGTGCGCACGGCGGCCGATGTGGCGCGGCTGCCGGAAGACTGGCACGGCGCCCTGGGCTTTGTGAGCGAAACCATCCGGCTATGCGTGGCTGATGCTGGACCGGATTTGCCGGTGCTGGGCTTTGCCGGCGCGCCGTTTACGCTCGCCAGCTATCTCATCGAGGGTGGCCCGTCGACGCAGTTTCTGCACACGCGCCAGCTCATGCGCGAAGCGCCTGCTGCCTGGGATGAGCTGCTGCGCAAACTAACCTCGGGTCTCGCCGGCTTTCTGGCCGAACAGGCCGCGGCTGGCGCCGCAGCGGTGCAGTTGTTCGATAGCTGGGTGGGCACGCTGCCGCCGGAGGATTATCGCCGCTGGGTTTTGCCGCACAACCAGCGTCTGGTGCAGGCGCTACGTCCGGCCGGCATTCCTGTGATTTATTTTTCCACCGGCACCTCCGGCTACCTCGAACTACTTGCGGAAACCGGCGCGGATGTACTGAGCCTTGACTGGCGCGTGGAACTGCGCGAAGCCTGGCGGCGGCTTGAGCCTCTGCCGGGGCGGGTTCCCGCCCTGCAGGGCAACCTGGACCCCACGCTGCTGCTCGCGCCTTTGCCGGTTCTGCGCGCCGCGGTGGAGGATCTCCTGCGCCAGGCCCGCGGCCACAAGGGCTTTATTTTCAACCTGGGCCACGGCATTTTACCTGCCACGCCGGTCGCAGCCGTGCAAGCGCTGGTGCAATGGGTTCGCGCGGCCGCCTGCTAAACTGAAGGTTTCTGGACTATGCCGGAAACAATTCAGATCCGCGGCGCTCGCGTTCACAACCTGAAAAACATCGATGTCGCTCTGCCCCTGAACGCCTGGACGGTGGTCACCGGGGTCTCCGGTTCCGGCAAGAGCAGCCTGGCGTTCGACACCATCTACGCCGAGGGCCAGCGCCGTTACGTGGAATCGCTGTCCGCCTACGCGCGCCAATTTCTGGAGCGCATGGAAAAGCCCGATGCCGACTCCATCGACGGCATCGCCCCCGCGGTTGCCATCCGGCAGAAAACCTCCAGCCGCAATCCGCGCTCCACGGTGGGCACGGCGACGGAAATCTACGATTACCTGCGCCTGCTTTTCGCCCGCGCCGGCACGCCGCTCTGCCCCGAGTGCGGCCGCCCGCTCGAACGCGAGGATGTCGACAGCGTGGTGGCGCGGCTGTTCGCGCAGGTGAACGGCCGCCGCTGTTTGGTGCTGTTTCCCGTCAAGGCGCCGGCCAAACGCGCGGGCCGGGCTGGGGCTACTGGGGCCCCCAGCCCGGCCGAGCGTCAAGCGGGGGGCGTGGCGCAGCCAGGCCAGGCCCCGCGCCAGTCAATGCGCAACGGCATGAAGGAGCGGCTCGCCGAGTTGCGCGGCCGCGGCTTCAACCGCCTCTGGCAGAGCGGCCTGACGGTGGAGTTCTCCACCCCCGAGTCGCTGCTGGAGTTGAATTTCCGCAAACCGATCTATGCGCTGGTGGACCGCCTGCGGGTCGAGCCGGACGAGCGCCCGCGCCTGGTCGAGGCGCTGGAAACCGCCATCCGCGAGGGCGGCGAGGCCGCCTTGGAATTTGTTCCAGAAACCGAAGGCGAGACAGTGCCGCCGCGCTGGCGCGTCGCCGGGCATCTGGAGTGCCCGCATTGTGGCCGTGCCGTTGAGACGCCCGAACCGCGGCTGTTTTCCTTCAACAACCCCTACGGCGCCTGCCCGCGCTGTCAGGGGTTTGGCCGCTCCAGCGAGATTGCCCGCGACCGCGTCATCCCCGACCCCGGCCGCAGCCTGGCCGAGGGCGCGATTGAAATTTGGAACACGCCCCGGGGCACGCGCTGGCGCAACGTGATGCGGCGCTACGCGCCGCTGGCGGGCGTGCCGCTGGACCGTCCCTGGCGCGAGCTCAGCCCCGAGCAACAGCACTGGGTGTGGGAGGGCAGCGGCCGCTTCCCGGGCGTGCGCGGCTTTTTCGCCTATCTCGAGCGGAAGAAATATAAAGTCCATGTGCGTGTGCTGCTTAGCCGCTATCGCAACTATGCCCTCTGCCCGGACTGCGGCGGTGCGCGGCTGCGGCCGGAGGCGCTTGCCGTGGTGTTGCGTTCCGCAGGCAAGATGACCGCCAACATTGCCCAGGTTACGGCCATGACGGTGGAGCGCGCGCAGGCGTTTTTCTCCGGCCTGGTGCTCAGCCCAGGGCAAGCCGCCGTCGCTCAGCCCGTTCTGCTGGAAATTCACCGCCGGCTGGAGTTTTTGCGCAAAGTGGGCCTCGAGTACCTGACGCTCGATCGCATGGCCTCGACGCTTTCCGGCGGCGAAGCGCAACGCATTCAGCTCGCTGCCTGCCTCGGCGGCCAGCTTGTCGGCGCGCTCTACGTGCTCGATGAGCCCTCCATCGGTTTGCACCCGCGTGACACCCAGCGCCTGATCGCCATCCTGCTCGAGCTGCGCGACATGGGCAATACGATTCTGGTGGTGGAACACGATCCGGAGGTGATGCGTGCTGCCGATCAGTTGCTCGATCTCGGCCCCGGCGCGGGCGAACAAGGCGGGGAGGTGGTGGCCATGGGAACCTGGCAGCAGGTCGCACACACTCCGGCTTCCCTGACCGGGCAGTATCTGCGCGGTGAGCGGTCGATCCCCGTACCCTCGCAGCGGCAACATCCCGGCCGCCGCGCGCTGACCGTGCACGACGCGCACGCCAACAACCTCGCCCACCTCGAGGTCGAAATTCCGCTGGGCTTGCTCGTCGCCATTACCGGTGTTTCCGGCAGCGGCAAAAGTACCCTGCTGCACGAGGTCTTGTATCGCAACCTCCATCGCGTGCTGCACCGGGTGGAAGCTGCGGCCGAAGAAGAGGAAGATACCGGCGCCGGCGCGGAATGGACCGGCTGCAGCGGCATCGACGGCCTCAGCTACGTCCGTGAAGTCGTTCTGGTCGATCAGTCGCCGATCGGGCGCTCGCCGCGCTCCAATCCGGTGACCTATATGAAGGCCTTCGACGGCATCCGCGAGCTGTTCGCGCGCCAGCCCGGCGCCCGCCGCCGCGGCCTGCGCGCCGGTCATTTCTCCTTCAACATTCCCGGCGGGCGCTGCGAAACCTGCCAGGGCGAAGGCGTGGTGACGGTGGACATGCAGTTTCTTGCCGATGTCGAGCTGGTCTGCGAGGAGTGCAATGGCACACGCTATCAGGCGAAAGTGCTGGAGGTGGAGTACAAAGAGCACAACATTCATCAGGTCCTGCAGATGAGCATCCACCAGGCGCTGGAGTTTTTTGCCGATCAGCCCAAAATCGTGCGGCCGCTGCGCTTGCTGGAAGAAATCGGCCTTGGCTACCTGCGCCTGGGCCAGTCGGCGACGACACTGTCGGGCGGCGAGGCGCAGCGTCTCAAGCTGGCCGCGCATCTTGCCCAGCCGCGTTCCGCCGACCGCACCCTGTTTCTGTTCGATGAGCCCACCACCGGCTTGCACTTTGACGACATTGCCAAGCTGCTGGCCGCCTTTCGCCGGCTCATCGCAACCGGCGGCTCGGTGGTCGTCATTGAGCACAATCTGGAAGTCGTCAAGTCGGCGGATTGGATCCTGGATCTAGGTCCGGAAGCGGGCGAGCGCGGCGGTCGTTTGGTGGCGGAAGGGACGCCGGAAATGGTCGCCGAAGCCCAGGAATCACTCACCGCGCCATTTTTGGCGCCGCTGCTGCTGCCCGTGTCCGCATAAGGTTGTCACCCTAAGCGGAAAGCGGCATCCTAGGATTGTGCATGTTCGTTCGCGCATGTTGGTGTTGGCACTGCTGGTCGTGTTGCCGGCTGGGCTGGCGGCGCAGGTCGCCTCTACGAGCGCCGTTCATCTCGACCCCAAGTGGGTGCAAAACTACGCCAAGCTGCAGGCCAAAGCCGCCAAGCAGCAGGGCCATAAACTCGCCGAAACCCTGGCGACCATGGCCGCCTATGACTACACCTTTGCCGACACCAGCTTCAAGGCTCACGATGCCTCGGCCGCCGATCAGTACATGGCGCAGATGACGGCACACGCCGATCAGGCCTGCGCTCTGCTGCAGACGCAGGTCAAGCTGGGGAAGAAGGACGGCATCAAACACGTCGAGGAAAACATCCAGCGCATCAGCTTTGGCTTGCGCGGCCTCGAGCAATCGGTCGGTTTCCGCCAGCAGGCGAAAGTGAAGGCCGCGGTCGATCACTTCACGGATCTGAACTACGAGTTATTGCAATGGCTGTTCGCACCCAAATCGTAGGCGCTGCTCTCGCGGGGCTGCTGCTCTTCGCCACGGCAGCCAGCTCCCAAATTCTCGGCCGCGATCCTCTTACCCCGCAGGAAGCCGACCAGGTGCGCAACACCGCCGACCAGCTCAACCAGCGCGTGCCGCTGCTGCTGAGTTTTGCGCAAGTGCGGCTCGATCAGTTTGAAAAGATCCGCGCCGCGCCTGCCACCTCGCCCGGCCGCTCCGCCCAGTTGTACCTCATGCTGCAGCAGTACCGCGCCATTCTGGCCGAATATGACGACGCCGTCGATGACCTCGCCAGCCCTCCCCAGCCCGGCGGACCGAAATATAAGGTCGGCAAAGTGCTCGATGGCGTCATCAAAGCGGAACAGGCCATGCTCGCGCACCTGCAACAAATTCAAAACAACTCCTCCTCCGCCGATCTCGCCAGCTATCATTTCGAACTTCAGAACTGCCTTGACGCCACCAACGACAGCCTGCAAAATGCGGAACAGGACCGCGCCAACGCCGGCAAGAAATGAACGGTGCGCCTGCCGCGAATGCGAGATTTAGAGCCTACCTTTCTGGCCGTTTTCCGCGAGCTGAAGCCGCGCACGCCGCTGCCGGCGCTGGAGATTCAGTTTTATCCGTTTGCCCAGATCAATAACACCATCCGGCTCCGGCAGGGCAAGCTGCTCATCCGGCTCAGCGATTTGCTGCAAGCGGCGCCGGAACTCGTTCTGGAAGCGCTGGCGCACATCCTCTTACGCAAACTCTACCGGCGGCCGATTCCGGAGAGCTACAACGCCCGCTACCGCCGCTTTCTGGGGCGGCGCGACATGGTCGAGAAAGCACATCTCATCCGCCAGATCCGCGGCCGCAAGCAGCTCGGCTCCCCGCAAGGCCGCCTTTACGACCTGGAAGTGCTGTTCGATGATCTCAACCAGCGTTTTTTTGCCGGCTGGATGGCGCGGCCCAATCTCGCCTGGGCGGCAGCGGTGGCGCGCCGCAATCTCGGGCACTACGACCCGGCGCACAACGCCATTCTCATTAGCCGCGTCTTTGATTCGCCGCGTGTACCCCGTTTCGTGCTGGAATACGTCCTCTACCACGAAATGCTGCATCTGCGCTTTCCGGTGAAAATGCGCGGCAGCCGCCGCTGTGTCCATTCGGCCGAGTTCCGCACCGAGGAGCGCCGCTTTCCCGGCTGGGCCGAAGCCGAGATTGCCCTCAAGCGGCTGTAGCGGTGTAGGGTTAACATCAAGGAAAGCGGTTCTGAACCTCTCGCCTATGCATCGCCATCCTGCATCTCTCGCGCTGATCCTTGCCCTGGTTTTTGGCTTGGGCGCCGCGGCCGCCTTCGCGCAGGGCCTGCCCAAGCAAGGCCCGGTCATCATTCCGAAAAAGAAGACCACGCCTGCGCAGCCCACCACACCCCCGCCACCGCCGCCCGGGCAGCAGACCCTGAAGCCCGCGCAGAAGCCACAATACAACTTCAGCGTCAATGTGCCTGAGGTTCAGATTCCGGTTTCGGTGCAGCTCAAGGATGGCCAGTTCGTGCCCAACCTGCCAGCCAAGGATTTCGAGATTTTTGAGGATGGTGTCAAGCAGACCATTGACAAGGTGACGGTCACCAACGACGCGCCCATGACCGCGGTGCTGCTGGTGCAGTTCAACAACACCTGGTATCCCATCCTCTATAACATCCTCAACGCCTCCTACGCCTTCACCGGCGCGATGCAGCCGCAGGATTGGGTGGCGCTGGAGACCTTCGATCTCAAGCCCACCATCGTGGTGGACTTTACCCACAACCGGCGCGCCATCCAGGCCGCCATCTCCTCGCTGCATTTCGCCAACTTCAGCGAAAGTGATCTGTTCGATTCCCTCTCCAACACGATTGACCGCCTCAATGGCGTTCAGGGCCACAAGACCATCATCCTCATCGCCACCGGCCTCAATACCTTCAGCCACATCAACTTCGATCAACTCCGCAAGCAGATCGCGCAGACGCAGAACATCACCATCTTCAGCGTCAGCATGAGCTTTGCGCTGGAGGAGTGGCTGCAGGAGAACGGCTACACCGGCATGTCGCAGATGAGCCTGCTGCAGGGCGACAACGAAATGCGTTACTTCGCCACCGCAACCGGAGGCCGCTATTACCAGCCGCGCTTCATCGGCGGCTTCTCCGATGTCTTCCGCGACATCGCCGGCGCCGTGCGCAGCCAGTACCTGATCAGCTATGTGCCCACCAACAAAAAACTCGACGGCACCAGGCGCAACGTCAAAGTCGCGCTGGTCGCCCCCGACGGGCAGCCGCTGATCATCACCAACCAGAAGCAGAAAAAGCTGAAGTACACCATCGACTACCGCAAGACCTACACCGCCCGGCACGTGGTGGAGTAGCAGTTGTTGCGAGGCGGATCGGTTACCGCTCGGTAACTTTCACAAAATTGTGACATTTTGCATCCCCGTCACGATATTGCTTGACGCGAGTCGGAGCACGCGCCTACTCTCCTCGTGAGTAGCTCACACCGTGAGCCACAGAAGGGTTGAAAATGCGGATGGCACGTAGCTTGCTCTCTCTCATCCTGACCTTGGGGCTGGCGCTCGCCTGTGTTAGCGTTGCCGCCGCACAGCAGCCGCCGCAGGGCGGCTTTCCGCCCTTCGTTTACAGCGCGCGCTCGCGCACCGTCGCGGTCGAGTCCGGCGACGCGACCGTCACCGCGATGATTCCAGTATTCCGAAAGCCCGGCCGCGGGCTGCCCTTTTCGGTTGGCCTCACCTACAACTCCAACATTTACATCAACACCGGCTCGGCCTTCTCCCTCAGCAACATGAACGGCTGGATGGTCGGGCCCAGCTATGGCCAGATCAACAATACGATCGACCAGAGCCACTCCGAGCGCGACGGCAGCGGCTACTGCCTCTGGAGCACCATCGGCGGCTTCTACTACACCGACCCCTCCGGGGCCGAGCACGATTTTCCTGGCAGCTATACCACCAAGGGCATCCTGACCTACCCGCGCGGCACCTGCCGCGCCGCCAGCGGCGCCGTCGTTACCGAGGCCAGCGACGGCTCCGGCTATCGCATCGACGCCGGCCCGAGCGGCTCCTGGTCGGAGACCGACAGGCACGGCGACGTGATCTATCCCAACGGCGGCAACAGTGGCCACGTGATCGAGGATTCCAACGGCAACTATATCTCCGACAGCGTCAGCGGCGCCGAAACCGACTGGACCGACACGACCGGCGCGGTGGTGACCAAGGAGATTGCGGAAAGCTCCGGCTGCACCAACCCGGTCGACGGCGTCCATTACCCCTCCTGTACCGCGATCGAGGTGCCCGAGCCCGGCTCGTCCGGCTACGCGACCTATTTGCTGGTTGAAAACACCATCGCCGCCAACACCTCGGGCTATTGCTCCGGCATCAGCGACTACTCGGGAACCGTCACCGTGCCTGTGTACCTCGTGTTGCCCGAGTACGCCAGCGGCACGCACTGGTACTACCAGTTCGGCTACGACGGCGCTGCCCGGCTGAACTCGATTACGTATCCTGCCGGCGGCGTCACCACCCTCAGCTACGGCAGCATGTGCACCTACGGCGATGGCAGCGTCGCCAGCGTGCAGGTGACGGAAAACAGCGGCCAGAACAGCGGCACGACCACCTACACCCGCGGAACCGGCTCGATGACCGTCGCCCGGCCCGACGGTTCGAAAACGGTCGTGACCTACGACGCCGGCGGCCTGCCGACCGATGTGAAAAATTACGACACCGACAGCCAGACGCTGCTCAAAGAGGTCGCCTACACGAATACCGGCGGCACGCCCGATTTTCCCTCCGCCGCCATCACCTACCTCAATGGCATCAAAGTCTCCGAGCGCGACACCACGTTTGACAGCTATGGCAACCTCACCAAGGCCACCGATATCGACTGGGCGCGCGACGCCAGCGGCGCCACGCGGCGCGTCACTTCCGTCAGCTATCTCTACGACACCAGCCCGAACATCGTCGACCGCCCGGAGACCATCACCGTGCAGGACGGTGCCTCGAACACCTACTCCCAGACGGCGATCACCTACGACAACTACGCCAGCCCGTCGGGTCTGGTCGCCTCCTCGGGCGCGCTCAACCATAACGCCAACTTCTCCGCTAGCTACACCACGCGCGGCAATCCCACCGAAGTCAGCCGCTACAGCTCCTCAGGCGCCGCGCTCGACACCTACTACCGCTACGAGGACACCGGCAACGTAGTGGCCACGGACGAACCCAACGGCAACCTCGTCTCAACCAGCTACGGCAACTGCGCCGACAGCTACCCCAGCAGCACGAGCGCGCCCGGCGGCAGCGGCGCGGCCACATTCGGCTATGACTGCGGGACCGGGCAGTTAACCTCGCGCACCGACCAGAACGGCAAGACCGTGTCGCTGGGTTACGATGCCTACGCCCGCCTCACCGGCACATCTAACCCAGATGGCGGCGGCGAGACACTCGGCTATCCCAGTCCCACGGAAACCCAGGTCTCGACCAAAATCTCCGGCAGCCTGGGCGCAACCCATTACACGCTGACCGATGGCTACGGGGCGACGCTGTTCTCGCAGACGCCGGTGCCCGGCGGCGGCTGTGACACGATCGAGTACATCCTCGACGACCTGGGTCGCGCCACCCAAGTGAGCGACCCCTACAACGAAACCACCTGCCTCGGCACGGTGCACGGCTCGGGTTTCACCACCGCGGTTCTCGACGGCCTCGGTCGCCCGAAATCCATCACCCTGCCCGACGGTTCCTCAACCACGAGCTACGCGTATACCGGCAGTGCCACGAAAATCACCCCGCCGGGTGGCACGCCGGCGCGCATCCTGGAGCGTGACGGCTGGGGTGACCTTTGGAAGGTGTGCGAACTCAGCGCGCAATCAGGCAGCTCCGCCTGCGGCCTGGCGATTGGCGGCAGCGGCTTCCTGACACAGTACACCTATAGCCCCCTCGGCCTGCTGAACGGCGTGAGCCAGCACGGCGAAAGCCGCAGCTTCGCCTTTGACTGGCTGGGCAGAATAACGAGCGAGACCACACCGGAATCCGGAACTAACTCGTTCACCTTCGATTCCTCCGGCACCTGCGGTACCGCCGCCGGCTCGTTGGTCGAGCGTGTCGACAACGCCGGCAACGTAACTTGCTACGCCCATGACGGCTGGGGCCGCGTTACCGCCATCACCTATCCCTCCGGCCCCAACGCCGCGGCCACTCCTGCGAAGACGTTTGTCTACGACGGCGCCACGGTCGACGGCGCCGGCATGACCGACGCCGCCGGCCGGCTGGCGGAGGCCTACACCGGTCCGGCGAGTGCTAAGATCACCGATGAGGGCTTCGGCTACGACGCCATGGGCAGGCCCAGCGAGTTTTACGAGGCGACGCCGCACTCGGGCGGCTACTACGTCATGGGCGAGAGCTGGTGGCTTGATGGCCAGCCGCAAACCCTGACGCAGCCCGGCATTCCCGCCGTCACCTACAACCCGGACACCGCCGGACGGATTACGTCGGTGACTGCCGCGAGCGGCCAGAACCCGGTGGGCAACGTGACCTACTTCCCTGGCAATCTGGTGAACGCGGTGACCTACGGTTCAGGCGATTACGACAGCTACGTCTACAACAATGACCAGCGCATGACGCAGTACACGCTGGACATCAACGGCAGCAACGACATCGGCAAGCTGGGCTGGAACGGCAATGGCACCCTCGCCTCACTCGACATCACCGATCCGTTTGCGACGGGCGACACCCAGAACTGCACGTACACGCAGGACGACCTGGGGCGGCTGAGCGCGGCCAGCTGCGGCGGCGAATGGAGTCAGACGTTTTCGCCTGATACCTTCGGCAACCAGTCCGCGCCCAGCGGGGGCAGCAGCCCGCTGGTGGCGAGCTTCAACGGCAAGAACCAGTTTGCCAGCGTCAGCGGCTTCGTTCCCAACTACAACGCCGACGGCGACCTGCTGGACGACCCCGTCGGCCAGGTGCGCAATGATTACGCCTGGGATGCCGACGGAAAGCTGATCGGAGAGAACGGGATGACGCAGACGTTCGACGCGCTAGGGCGGATGGTAGAGAACAGCAGCGCCGGGGAGGCGTTGTACACGCCCTCGGGTGCGCAATACGGCAACCTGCAAGGCCAGTCGACGGTAATCTGGTACGTCATCCCGTTGCCGGGCAGTGCGGCGGCGGTGTACCGGGGCAGCGCGCTGGCGCAGTACGAGCATGCCGATTGGCAACGGAGCTGGCGGCTGCAATCCACCCCCTCGCGCGGTTTCGACGGCGATCTCGCCTATAGCCCCTACGGCGCCTACTACGCCGGGACGGGCGGGCCAGCCTTCACGGGTGTTTTCCTTTACGAGGCGGGCCCCTACCAGTTCCCCTATCGCGCCGAATCACCCGCCCTCAAACGCTGGCTCTCGCCCGACCCGGCGGGGCTGGCCGCGGTCAACCCCGCCAACCCACAGACGTGGGACGCCTACGCCTACGTCGATAACCAGCCGCTGAGCAGCACCGACCCCACCGGCCTTGTCCGGCCCGCTGACTTGATGGGCTGGCTGGACAGCGAAATTGCCGGCATCCTGGACGGTGGCGGCGCAGGCGGCGGCTGCCAGATCAACGGTGCGGACGCCGGCTGTGGCCTAACGGAGGCGATCCTGGCCTCCGGCTCCGGTGCGCAGTGCCCGAACAACAACTGCGATCCGGGTGGGCCCGCCCCCTTCCAGTGCCTGCAGGGCGTCTGTGGCTATATGACCGTCCAATACGCGAGCACTCACGACAACGAAGTAGACGGCGCGCTGCTTACCAATTCCCAGTATCAGCAGTACCTCCTGTTTTCGTCACCAGGCCAAACCGAGGCACAGCGGGATCGCCTGCTGGCCGGGCTGGCCGCCGACGGATACGGAGCCACGCAGATATCGGCGCTGCCCGAATTCATAAGCGGTGGGAACGCAAACTTCGCCTGCAAGGCTGGCTTTGGCTGTCCTGCTGATGGTCGCTACGGGTACGGTGTTCACGTGGAAGGGCCCCGGGGCAGCCAGTTTATGCACGACGACACCAACAGCCCATACATCGGCCCGTTCTCGTTCTGGGGCGTAGATCCTTGGGCGCTACTGGAGCATTTCGCGGTCGACGTATTTTATGGATCCCTGTGCGGTTGCGTCATTGGCCGCTGAGCGGCCGGCGGGGGGCGGTCGCTGGGGGCTCGTGTTCGGGAGCGTCGCTGTTCTCGTCTCGCTGCTCTCCTCAACGGGCATCCCTCGCCCGAGTGAGAATCCCAAGGCGGTTGTCGTTACCGCCGCGTGGCGACTCAACGCCAGCAGCTTTCTCGCGGGCCCGCTGGCGTCCCCCCGCATTGGGGTGGGCGAGAAAAGCGTGCCGCCAATTTCTTCGATCTGGTTCGTGGACCCAGGCGTCCTGGTCGCAAGCTGGGTAACACGAAGAAGAACGCCGCCCAGATTGCTTCAGAACGGCAGTGAAGACCAAGCGTACCTAGTGAACCTCATATTTGTTGATGCAGGTTCGGGCGCCCTCCAGTACCGTACCACTGTGGCCGCTTATTCGCCCTGGGCGAGGATCGTCTTTGCCGCCCGAGGCAAATTCATCCTCTGGGACGGCAGCGATCTCACGCTCTACGGACCCAAGGCTGTCCCCCTCCGCCGCGCCAAACTGCCCCAGCGCCCCTGGACCTGGGATATTTCCGCATCGCCGGACCACGTCCTGCTTAACTCATTTTCGTATAGCCGAACCGCGGGCAAGACTTGGGAGTGGTTTGCGATTCGCACCGACACGCTCAAATGGCAATCGTCGACCGATGGGCCAACGGCCCAAGTTGCGGGGCCGAACGTGATCGGGGGCAGTTCGGGCTGGGGCTACTCGGTCCGCCGGAATGGAGGCGGCTGGACCGATGTGCCGGGCCTCCAGCCGGACCGGGGCATCATAGGCTTCGCTAACCCGAACCTCATGATACTATTCGGCGCCTTGCTGGACACAACCACCGGCATCGTCCGTCCCGTCCCCGGAATTGGCAGCGCGTGCGCCTGGCCTGGCAACGATTTTAGCTATGAGTCGTCGGGCGGAAAAAGGCTCGCTTTCGGGGATTGCCCGATGGTCGGTGCGCACCCCGCCTTCGATGTCGGCGGCCATAGCGTGTGGCGCGGGATCAGCATCTTCGACGCCCCATCATACAACCTGGACCACCGGCTGGTGGCCCAAGGGGCCAGCCTTAGGGGCGACGTGCGTCAGGCGCTTTCCTCCGATGGCCATCGCTTCGCGATCTTACATGGCACCGTGATCCAAATGTTCATCCTCCCCCCTCTGCCAGGCCCGCACCCGCTGCATCCGGAGTCGGTGACGGGTCATCAAGGCACGATGCGGCCGTGGCGCTAGCGCGCGCTACCATAGCGGCGAAGCCTACCTCAGCAGTCGCGGCAGGCCGGTCCATTTTGAGCGCAGCGGCCGTCGCCCTGGTGCTGCTCCTCCCCTGCGCGGGGCAGCGCCTGCCGCCCGTGAAGCCGGTGTGGCGCTTCGATTATCGAAAATTGCCCGGCAGCAACACCCTCGGGCTGCGCTTGCGACTGGTGCGGCGGACGGAATACGAGCGCATCTTCAGCCCTGGGCAGCAAGACGCTGCCTGCGGGCAGCCTCAATCTTCCCGTCCGGTATCTCGGTGGGCCCGAGAAGCGTGCAGTGTACGCCTATGATTGCCGGGCTTCCGAGTGGATCATTACTCTCCGCCGCTTTCAATGGCTTCTGCCGCTTGCCAAAAAGTGGCGATGGGAGGTATGGACGGTTTTTCGGCTCCAATGTCAATCGGCCCAGGTTCCGTCAAATTTGGCCGCTGGCGGCCAGCATCACCATTCTTTCTGGCGTAAGGTTGCTCTGATTGCCGCGGCGGTAACGGCCGCTGCCGTCCTGCTCGTGTACGAGCTCGCCAAGCCGCGAAAGACCACGATTTACGTGCCGCCGCCCGGGGCGCAGTGAGGCTCCCGCGCTATACCGCCCGGCACGTGGTCGAGTAGGCAGCGGCGGCCTCGTAGGGCGGCGCGGGTGCGAGCGGAGCCGGCAGCGTGCGGCCGACCGCGGCGGCGATGGCGCGCAGTGAAGGCATCAGCTCCGCAAGCTCCTGGGGCGCGATGGCCTGCTCGCGGTCGGACACCGACTCTTCCGGCCGCACGTGCACTTCGAGGCACAGGCCGTCGGCGCCGGCCGCGACCGCGGCACGCGCGGCCGCGGGGATCAGCGCGCGCCGCCCGGTGCCGTGGCTGGGATCGACCAGCACCGGCAGGTGGGTCAACTCATGCAGCGCCGGCACCGCGCTCAGATCGAGCGTATTGCGCGTGTGCGGATCGAAGCCCCGGATGCCGCGCTCGCACAGCACCACCTGATTGTTGCCGCGCGCCAGCAGGTATTCGGCCGCGCCCAGCCATTCTTCGAGGGTGGCGCTGGGCGAACGCTTCAGCAGCACCGGCTTACCCAGCTTGCCCAGCCGTTTGAGCAGCGCGAAATTCTGCATGCTGCGCGCGCCCACCTGCAGCATGTCGGCGTACTCGGCTACCAGCGGCGCATCTTCGGCGGTCATGACTTCCGTCACCACCGGTAAGCCCACGCGCGCTCCCGTTTCGGCGAGCAGTTCGAGGCCGGTGCGGCCCAGTCCCTGAAACGCGTAAGGCGAGGTGCGCGGCTTGTAGGCGCCGCCGCGCAGCAGATGCGCGCCCGCTGCCCGCGCGCCCAGCGCGGTTTGCTCGAGCTGCTCGCGGCTCTCGACCGAACACG
Organism: Acidobacteriota bacterium; assembly: GCA_004299485.1. Taxonomy (NCBI): domain Bacteria; kingdom Pseudomonadati; phylum Acidobacteriota; species Acidobacteriota bacterium. The sequence goes on along the minus strand of SCQP01000016.1, from coordinate 350,644 downwards.
GTCCCGCGATGATGACTACCTCGCTGCCGCCAATCACCGTCCCGCCCACGCGTACCCGCGTGCCCTGCGGCCGTTGGCTCCGCGCCGCCAAGGCGGCTCCCGCGAGCGGCTCCAGTGCTGCCACCCCCGCCAGCGCACCTTGCGTCCGGAGATCGGCAATCAGATCCGGCTCGGGCAGCTCCTCGCATTCATCGCCGGGCACGGCCGCGTACACGCCCGGGCCCAGATAGGTCAGCGCCGAGGTGGTAAACCCCAGCCGTTCCAGGAGGGTGCGGACGTTTCCGGTTTGTTGCGTCGTGGCGTCGGGCTGCATGCGAATTAACATGATGTTCCTGAGCAAAACAAAAGGCCCGCTGAAGATCGCTTCAGCGGGCCTGGGATTCTGATACTGCCTGGACTAGAGAGGTCTCAAGGCAGATCCCGCCCGTTGGTCCGGTAATACCAGTAATAGGTAAATCGGCTTATGCAGGTGGGAATCATGGACGTAGATCTGACTCTACCACAGACGCGACAGCGCGCTACTGAAATTTTCGTAACACTCCGATCACACGCCCCTGTACCTGCACGCGCTTCGCCGCCACGTGAATGGGAGGCATTTTGGCGTTGGCCGGTTGCAGCCGGATCATGCCGCCGGGCTCGTGGTAGAGCCGTTTCAGCGTCGCCTCGACGCCATCCACCAGCGCCACCACGATCTGGCCGTCCTCGGCAGTTTCGCGCCGCTCCACCATGACGTAATCGCCGTCGACGATGTGATCCTCGATCATGCTGTCGCCGCGCACCTCCAGCACGAAGCTGGCGCGGTTGCGGGCGATGTCTTGCAGCGAGATTTCTTCCGCGTTGGCGATGGCTTCGACCGGCCGGCCGGCGGCGATGCGGCCCAGTAGCGGCAGCGCGCCCCGGTCGGCCGCGCGCCGCGCCGGCGGCCGCCGCAACTCAATCGAGCGGCTTTGATTGAAGCCGCGCCGCAGGCAGCCTTTTTTCTCCAGCGTCGCCAGATGCGCATGCACGGTGGCAAGCGAAGTGAGCTTCAGCCCCGCGGCGATCTCCTCGTAGCTTGGGCAATACCCCTCGCGTTCGATAAAGGACTGCAAAAACGTCAGCACTTCGTGTTGCCGCTTGGTCAGTACCATGGCCGCCACTATAGGCGAATAAAACACGAAATGTCAAGCGCAAAACGGTTGCGCACGGCCCAAGAGCAGGGCGGCTGCTAATAGCCGCCGTCGCGGAGAGTCAGGGCGGGCCAGGAGGTGGGGCGGGTTTCGGCGGTGAAGATGTGCTCGCGGTCGAGGGCGGCGTAGATCTTGCCCGCGACGTCGGCGGCGCGCGGGCCGGAGACGGCGCCGTTGCCGCGCAAAATCACCACCACCACCAGTTGCGGATGGTCGATGCCCTGATAGCTGGCGAACAGGCCGAAGCGGGTGCCGTCACGGCTGCAGGTGCCCGTCTTGCCCAGAATGTGCTCGCCGCGGATGCGGGCGCCGCGCGCGGTGCCGTACATCACTGCTGCCATCATGCCGTCCTTGATGACAGGTGCATAGTTGGCGATATTCAGGTGGCGCTTCACGCGCGGCGTGAAGTCGGCTACCTGCTCGCGCGTCGTCGGGTGCTGCAGGTAATAGAGGGTGCCGCCGTTGGCGATGGCAGTTACCAGCGCCGCCAATTGCAGTGGCGAAATGTAGACGCCCTGACCGAAGCTGCTCAGCTTGGCCACGCCGCCCGGTCCCGGCTGCGTCGGCACTTTGCCCGGATCTTCGCCGGGGATGTTCCAGCCGGCGCGTTCGCCCAAGCCGACTTCGCGCTCGAAGTCCGTCACCGCGTCAAAGCCCATGCGCCGGCCCAGCGCCTCGAAATAGGCGTTGATGGAGTACGCCATGGCCTTGACGAAGGTGACCGAATCATGGGGTGCGATCCGTACCGGCTGATTCTCCGTGACCACGCCGTGATCGAGCGCCGCCAGTCCCACCGCCATCTTGGTAGTCGAGCAGGGCTGGTACTGAGCCGAAAGCGCCAGTCCTTGATTCACCATGGTGAGAATGCGCCCGCTGTTCGGATCGACGACCACGGCGGTGCCGTTGCGTTCGCCCAGCGCATTCACTGCCGCGGCGCGCAGGACTGGGTCCTCGCCGCCGGTCACATCGTCGGCGCTCAGGCCGTAGGCGACCGGGCGGGCGTTCCAGCTCTGCGTGTAATGCACGCGGCGGATATGGCTGCGGTGTCTGCGGCGTGATTGCGCTGCGCCTGGCAACAGCAGGGCGGCAGCCACGCCAATGACCAGCAAGAGATGTATATGCGATGAGCGGAAAAGCTTGGGCACAGTGACGCTCGTGTACGACTGCAAGTGATTGTACTCACATTAACGGCAAAACCGAAGCCCCGAATGAGTGATTTTCTGTCCTGCCCGTTTACTCATTTGCTTACAGTCGGTTACGCAAATTGTGCTTTCGGCATGCCGCCCGCAGGCAACCCGTCCCCTGCGCTAAACTAAGGGGGACGCGTCGCGCGCCTGTAGCTCAGCTGGATTAGAGCGTTCGCCTCCGAAGCGAGAGGTCGCAGGTTCGACTCCTGCCAGGCGCACCACCCGCCCGCGTCAACAGAGAAACCGCCCGCGGCGCATTCGCGCGCTTCCTGCATGCCTAAAATCGCGCTCACCGGAATCAAGCCCAGCGGCCATCCCCATCTCGGCAATTACCTGGGCATGATCCGTCCGGCGCTGGCCCTCGCCGAGCGCTATCAGTGCCTGTACTTCATTGCCGACTACCACGCCCTCACAACGCTGCATCAGGGCGATGAGCTGCGTCTCTATACACGCGAGATCGCGGCAACCTGGCTGGCGCTGGGTCTTGATCCGGAACGTGCCCTGCTGTACCGGCAGTCGGATGTGCCGGAGGTGATGGAGCTGGCCTGGATTCTCAGTTGTTTCACCGCCAAGGGGCTGCTCGACCGCGGCCACGCCTTTAAAGACGCGCTGGCGCAGCAACGCGAAGTCACCGCCGGACTGTATACCTACCCGGTGTTGATGGCCGCCGATATCCTCGCCTTTGGCGCCCAGGTGGTACCCGTGGGCCGCGACCAGAAGCAGCATGTGGAAATGTGCCGCGACATTGCGCAGCGCTTCAATCACGCCTACGGCGATTTGCTGGTCGTGCCCGAAGCGCTGATTCAGGAAGAGGTCGAAACCATTCCCGGTCTCGACGGCCGCAAGATGAGCAAGAGCTACGACAACACGCTGCCGCTGTTTCTGGACCGCGCGCCGCTGCAGAAGCTGGTGATGCGCATTCAGACCGATTCCACGCCTGTCGCCGAGCCCAAGCAGCCCGAAACCGCCGCCGTGTTTCAGCTCTACCGTCATCTGGTGGGTGCGGCCGCAGCCGCGCCTCTGGCCGCGAAATTGCGCGCGGGCGGAACCGGCTGGGCCGCCGCCAAGCAGGCGCTGGCGGAGGCGCTGGAGGCGGTGCTGGGCGAGCCGCGCGCCCGCTATCAGCAGTGGCTGGCCGATCCCACCGGGCTGGCCGCGGTGCTGGCCCATGGCGCCGAACGCGCCCGCGCGCTGGCGACGCCGCGCCTGGAACGCATCCGGCGTGCGGTCGGCGTTCGCTAGGGTGCGAGGCGCGGCACCAAATCGGTCACCCACGCGGGTGTCTTTAGGCATTGAATCCCCGCGCCTGTCCTGCTCACAATGAAGGTACGTTGCGTGTTTTGTTTCAGCTTCGCTTCCTGACGGGCGGGAGCGCCCTGGTGCTGGCCGGGGTGCTGGCGCTTGGGGCGCAGTCGCCGCGGCGCACGGAAGCCGCCGATGCTCTGCGCCAGGTGCAGCAGTTGCGCACGGCGCTGTTGCACAAACCGGTGGCGCAGCGCACCACTTCCGATTACAACCGGATCCTGGCACTGCTGACGCCGCTGTGGGCGAATCCTCAGGCGCCCGCCGCCGATGCCGCGCGCTTTACCGCCGCCAGCGTCGAAGTGGCGCAGGCGCGCGATCGGGGCGATCGCAGCGCCTACAGCCAGGCCGGCAGGATCCTGCGCGATCTGCTGCGCCTTTCCCCCTACACCAGCTACCGCCGCAACGCCGAGTTTGCGCTCGCGCAAATCGAAATTTATCACCTTCGCGATGTTGCCAGCGGGCGCGTCTGGCTGCGGGATTTTATCCGCCGCTATCCGGCCGATCCCCGCATCGCCGTGGCGCGCGCCGAAGCCGCTGGCCGCCGTGTTCCCGAACCGGAGTACATGGTTTCCCGCGGCCCCTTGCCAGCGCTGCCCTCGGTCGCGCCCCCGCAGGCGGTGCTCGCGCCCGAGGCGCCTGCCGCGGCCGCGCCGCCTCCCGCCGCGGCTGCGGAAGCGGCGACCGCGCGCTCGCGACGATGGACGGTCCATATCGGCAACATCGAGGGCGTGCAGGTGTTCACCAACGGCCATGGCAGCAGCGTCGTCATTGCGCTGCGCAGCAAAGTGCACTATAGCCGGGGCGCTCTGCCCAAGCGGCATCTGGTCTATTTCGATGTCAGCAGCCAGGGCGTGCCCGCTCACGACAATACCGGCGCCGCGCACCTGCGCGTGGGCGACGGCCGCGTCGTCAGCATTCGTATAGCGAATTTCAACCGTACCAGCACCCGCGTCGTGGTGCAGATGACGGCGGGCGTGCGCGCCGATCATGGCGGCTTTTATCCCAATCCCGACCGCCTGATCATCGGCCTTACCGGCGCCCATGCGGCTGCCACGACGGCGGCGCCTGCCCCGGCGGCGCCGATTCCTGCCGCCAAGCCGCTGGCCAACGGTCGCGATTCCCTCACCCGCGCCCTGGGCCTCAAAATCAAGACCGTGGTGCTCGACGCCGGCCATGGCGGCCACGATACCGGCACCATCGGCCGCGGCGGCTTAGACGAGAAGAACATCGTCCTGGACGTAACCCTGCGTCTGGGCAAACTATTGCGGCAGCGCCTGGGCCTCAACGTGGTCTATACCCGCACCACGGATGTCTTCATCCCGTTGCAGGAGCGCACCGCGATCGCCAACGCCGCGCATGCCGACCTGTTCGTTTCCATTCACGCCAACTCCGGCCCTTCCCCGCAAACCCGCGGCGTGGAGACCTATTTTCTGAATTTCACCCGTGACCCGCGCGCGCTGGCCGTGGCTGCGCGGGAAAATGCCGGCAGCGGTGACGGCATCCATGACTTGCCGCACCTGCTCCAGACCATCGCGCTCAACAACAAGCTGGAAGAATCGCACGAGCTTGCCGCCGATGTCGAACGCAGCCTGTCTCGGGCGACCGGCGAAGATAATCGCGGCGTCAAAACCGCGCCGTTCGTGGTGCTCATCGGCGCCCGCATGCCCTCCATCCTGGCGGAGATTTCCTTTCTCAGCAATGGCACCGATGACCGCCGTCTGCGCACCGCCGCCTATCGCCAGCGCATTGCCGAGGGACTTTATCAGGGGCTGCGCACCTATATTCTTTCGCTGAGCGGCACGTCCGCAGCTACTATTGCCAGCGACGCCTCCGTCCCCGCCCCGCACCGCTGACAGCAACCGCGTTCGGTTCTACACTAAAGAAGTGAAGTGGGTTCGTTGGTTGCTCGCGCTGGCAGTTCTCGGCACGGCGGCACTGGCCGCCACACCGCGCGTACCGGGGGCATCGCTCCCCGCCTTCTTCGACGGCTGGCAGAAGGCGCACAGCACTGTCCTCACCCGCGCCGGCTGGCAGTTGCCGCAGCCGGATGCGGCGGCGATGCGCGAGTACGGCTTGCGAGCCCTCGAGCACGATACCTATCAACGTTCCGGTCGTACGATCCACATCGAGGGCTTTCGTTTTCAGGATGCTGGTGGCGCCTACGGCGCCTTTACCTACTTTCGTCCGGCGAATTTCCACGCCTTTAGCTTGGGACCCAAGTACGCGCAGGCGGCTTCGGGCAATACCGAGATCTGGTTCACTCGCGGCGCCTGGCTCGTGCATGTCCACATGGATGTGTTAACCGCCATGACCGGCCGTCAAATGCGCGATCTTGCCACCGCCATGCCGGCTTCGGCCAACGCCGGCTTGACGATTCCCAGCCTGCCGCAATATTTGCCCAGCGATTATCAAACCGCTAATTCCGTGCATTATGCCGAAGGGCCAACAGCGTTTGCGGCCTCCTGCGCCTGGCTGCCGGCCCGCGCGGTCGGATTCAATCTCAGTGCCGAGACGGTTGTAGCGGACTATAACCTGCCCAATCGTCCCCCGGACGCACAGTTACTGGTGATCGCTTACCCAACGCCCCAGATGGCGCGCACCCGTCTGAGCCAGCTCGGCAGTCTTGTTGGCGGCGTGATCCGCCGCAGCGGGTCCTTTCTGATTCTGGTGCACGGGCTGACGAAATCGCAGGCTACGCCGCTGCTACAGGCCGTGAACTATGACGCCGACCTGACGATCGTTCCGCCAAAATATGTCGGGTTGGAAGGCTTGCCCGCGCTGATTCTGGCCGTGTTCGTCCTCTGCGCCTTCGTCATCAGCGTCTCGATCGTGTTGGGACTGATCACCGGCGGGTTGAGCGCCTGGCTTGATCGCCGCCTTCCGGGAGGCTTCCGCCTATTGCAACCGCAGTCGTTGACCCGGCTGCACTTGGGAGGGGCAGAAAGTTCCATTACGGCTGGTGGTCGTGACCACTTGTAACCGATTGAAAACAAAGAGACTATAGCGGCTCCAGAAAATATTTTTGATCTTGACAGTGCAGCGTTTCCGCCCGTAATATGCCCCCATCGATAGTTTCGGGGCCCAGCCCTTGCCGGCGGGTCTTGTTGCATCCCTCTTGCCGGGCTTCTTCGGAACTGTTCTCCAACCGCCCGCCCTCCTGTTGTGCCAGCAAAGGCATGGCAGCGGGGCGGGCATTTTTACAGGTCGGCGCCGCTCGACGCGCGTCGTTCACCGGGGCAAAGCCCGAGTAACGGCGGCGCGAGCCGCGAATGGTAAAATCAAGCCAACTCGTGGCGAGCCCCATCGAATCCGCCGTGGAACCAGGTTTGGCGCGATTGGAGCAGGCGCTGCATCGCGTGGTGCGCAACTCCGGCGATGCGGTTCGTCTGGCCGTAGTCGCAGTGCTGGCGCAGGGGCACGTGCTCATTGAAGATGTCCCTGGCGTAGGCAAGACCACCCTGGCGCAGGCGCTGGCACGCGCCTTGGACTGCAACTTCCAGCGTATTCAGTTCACCAGCGATCTGCTGCCGAGCGATGTGATCGGCGTCAACATTTACAGCCAGTCGGCCGAGCGCTTCGAGTTCCATCCCGGTCCGCTGTTCACCAACCTATTACTGGCAGACGAGATTAACCGCACCACGCCCAAGACGCAATCGGCGCTGCTCGAGGCAATGAACGAGCGCCAGGTGACGGTGGATCATCAGTCTTACCCACTGCCGCAGCCGTTCTGGGTGATGGCGACGCAAAACCCGATCGAGCATCACGGCACCTATCCATTGCCCGAGTCGCAACTCGACCGCTTCCTGTTGCGCATCCGCATGGGCTACCCGGCGCCGGCCGACGAGCGCGCCATTCTGCGCGGTGAAGCCGGCGCCAGCATACTCGAGCGCCTGGAACCGGTCATCAGCCAGGCCGAGATACTGCAGTTGCAGCGCGGGGTTGAGGCGGTGCAGGTTTCCGATGATGTGGTCGATTACGAACTGGCGCTGGTGGATGCCACCCGCCATCATCCGGCGCTGGAACTGGGCGTAAGTCCGCGGGGCATGCTCATGCTGCATCGCGCGGCGCAGGCGTGGGCGATGCTGGAAGGCCGCAACTACTGCGTCCCGCATGACGTCAAGCGCCTGCTCCTGCCCTGCTGCGCCCATCGCGTAGTGCTGCGCGGACACGCCGCCGAGCACGCTTCCGATACCGCCCTGCAGGTGCTTCAGGAAATCGGCGCGCAGGTGGCTGTGCCGGAATAGAGCCGTATTTCAGAACGTCAGTATTTCAGTACCGCGAAGCCTGACGCCTATGGCGGCAGCTTGGAGGAGCCCTGGGCGCCAGCGGGCGGACCCTGCCGGGAATCGAAGCCCGCACTCCGAGCGACCAACGGGAGCGACCAGGGCAAAAAGTGGCGAGCCACCGCGCTGGCCTGAAACAAAAAGCGGAGCGGCCGGAGCCGCTCCGCGGTTGAGGTGGTCATTGCGAGGACTTACAGAAGCCCGCCGCCGCTGCAGCTATTGCTCACCACTTGAATGTTGGTGACCTGGAGCTGCTCCGCCTGCTGGGCCTGTTGCTCGGGTTGCTGTTGTTCCTGTTGTTCTTGCTGGTTCTGGGCGGGATTGGTAGCGGCTGCCGCCGGCGCCGAACTCGGCGTGCCGGTTACCGTCACCGTCTTGCCCACGTGAGAACTTAGATCCACTTCGCTGCTGGCAGCGGTGAGTGCGTAGGTTTTCGCTGTGGAAGAATCCGTCAGCTCATAACCCTGGCCGTTGCTGGCCTTTTGCAGGCAGCCGGTTGCGGTTACGGGTTGCTGACTCTGTTGTGCCTGTTGCTGTTGCGGTTCCTGTGTCTGTTGTGCCGACGCCAGCGGGGTCATGGCCAGACCGACCATGGCCGCCAGCGCCATCACGGCCAGCGCCAAAACCGAGTTTTTCATCTTCTTCGCCATTGTATTCCTCCTGAAGTTCAAACAATTGCGCATCAGCCCGACGAAGAAGTGGCTACATTCCGCTGCCAGACGCTGCTTGCTCGCCAGCGCGGATTCGGGCTTTCTGCAGGCTTTTCTTTTTGCCTCTGAGGTAAGGGATGCCGCGCCGCTGCGGAAGGTTGGGATGAAAGCGGAGTGGAAGCCTCTCACACCGGGGGGCGACAACTTGGTGGTACCGTGATTTCAGGAGGGAAAATGCCATCCGCTCTCGCCGAAAAACACTGTGCGCCGGTTCCTGCCGGCACCGCGCCGCTGCGTGGCGATGCCCTGCGCCGGCTGGCTGCAGAGACGCCCAAGTGGGAAGTCATCTCCGAACACGAACTGCGGCGCAAATTCGCCTTCCCCGATTTCGCCAGTGCGCTGCAATTTGTGAATGCCATCGGCGCCATCGCCGAGCGCGAACAGCATCACCCCGACATCAGTCTCGGCTGGGGCAAAGCCGCCGTCACAACCTGGACGCATTCGGTCAACGGCCTAAGCGAGAATGATTTCATTCTTGCTGCCCAGATCGACCGCCTGCCGCAGGCGAGCTAGCACAGCGGCGGGTTGGGGCTCGGGGCCCCCAACCGGGCGCGAGCAAAGCGGGGCGCGCGGCAGAGCCGCGCTGGGGCCCGCGCCATCCGATGCCACGAGAACGATTTCATTCCCGCCGTGCCCGCACCGGCGTCTCGCCCGACTGAACACTGAAAACTGATTACTGACAACTCTCTCGGCCGCCTGCCGCAGGCGAGCTAATTGTTGGTCGCGATGGTCTGGCCTTCCTGCAGTACCCGCTGGAAGAAGTTCGCGGTCGCGGCGTAGGTGTGGATCCAACTGATCCAGCGCAGGAAGCCGTGAATCTCATCGGGCAGCACCATTTGTTCGAAGGGCACTTTGGCGGCGCGCAGGCGGCCGACGAGGCCGATCATCTGCCCAAAATCCACGTTGCGGTCGTCGTCGCCCTGAATCAGCAGCACTGGCGAGCGCCAGTTGGCGACATAGGCATCAGGGGAGGAATCGAACCCGAGATTGCCGCGCTGACCCGGTGGCACTTGGTCGCTCTGTCCAGGATGGTCGTACTGCCAGGGCGCTGGGGGCGGCCCGCCGCGCGAATAGATGGTGCTCCAATCCTCGACGCCGTGGAAATCCACGCCCGCGGCAAACAGATCGGAGTTGTGCGACAGCGCCATGCCGGTCAGGTAGCCGCCGTAGGAGCCGCCCCAGATGCCGATGCGGTGCGGATCGACAAACGGCAACGTGCGCAAATACTGATTCGCGGCCACGATATCGTCGTATTCTTTGCCGCCGCGCGGGCCCGTGTGGGGCGCCATGCGGAACGCCCGCCCGTACATGATGCCGGTGCGGTAGTTCACCGAAAGCACGTTGAAACCGAGGCTGGTCAGGTATTCATTCTCCGCGTAGGCGTAGTGATAGTAATCCATCGGGTGGAAGCCCAGCATCATCTGCCGGCGCGAGCCGCCATGGACGAAAATCAGCGTGGGTAGCGGCTTGTCCGCCGCGGCGCTGCGCGGCCGGAAGAGCTGGCCGTGAATGTGAAGGCCGTCGGTGGAGGGGAATATCACCTGCGTGGGCGTGACCAGTTGGTTCCCGGGAAAATCCGCCGGCAACGCGCCGATCATGGTGCGCTCGCCCCCGGCGCCAATCACATAGGGCATGGCCGGCGAAGTACCGCTCGATCCCAGGCAGACGAGTTGCTTGCCATCGCCGGTTTCTACCGGACTCCATTCGATCGTCGCTCCTTGCGTGACGGCCACTGGCGCGCTGCTGCCATCGAGCGGCACCCGCCACAAGTGGCGGCGATCAATATCGTTCTGGTTCGAGTTGTACACCACCGTCGTCTTGTCGGGCAGCAGCGTCACCGCCTTGATCTCGAATTGCCCCGGCGTCAGCAGCTTGGCGGTGTTGAGCTTGCCATCGGTAGTTACGTCCGAAACCGAGTAGAGGTGGTTCCAGCCGTCGGCTTCCGAGCTAAACAACACCTCGTGATTGGCGCCAACCTGCAAAGCATCGCCCATGGTGGTGCGGTACAGCGTGTCATCCGGCTGCGTGCCGCTCTCCCAGAAGCGATGCGCGGTGAAGGTTGTGGCGTCGGCCACCCACAGCTCCCACTTGGGAATGCTGACCGCCGGAATTGGCCCCGGTTCGAGATCGGCGGGCTCGGGGCCGTCCGGCGGCGGCAGAATCTTGTCAAAGTGCCGCTCGCGGATGAAGACGATCTCGGAACCGTCCGGCGACCAGCGCGGATAGGAGTCGTTGTCGACCGATGGGGCAAGGTAGTGAATGTAAGAGCCGCCGAGGGTGTAGACGGCAATGAGGGAATGTCCGGGCCGCCGGGTCACCCAGGCGATGCGTTTGCCGTCCGGCGACCATTGCGGCTGCAGGTTATCGCCCTGAATCCACACCAGCATGTGCGCCTGCTGCTTGCCTGATGTGGGTGCAATCCAGAGCAGGTTGCGTGCCGCCCAGATCACCCATTGCCCATCCGGTGACAGGGTGATGTCCTCGCAATCCTCATTGGGGCAGCCCATCTCGCCCAGCAAGACCGGCTCCTGGCCACGCGTCACCGACCACACCTGTTGCTGCGGCTGTACCACGCTGCTGTTTGGATCGGCGGTGTGGTCGAGCCGATTCCATTCGCTGCCGCGCGCGTAGACCACAGTCTTGCCATCGGGCGTGATTTGCAGCGCCGCGATCTGCTGGCCGTCGTCGAGGGTGTAATGGGTGAGCTGGATGGGCCGGAAGCTGGGGCCATCTGCCACGAACACATTGCGCACGCCGCGCAGGTCTTCCGTCCAGGCGATATGCTCGCCCTGCGTGGAGGCCACTAGCGAGCTGGGGAAGGGCGAATCCATCACCTGCCGCAGCGTGAAGCCGCCGGGAGCGGCCGCGCCCGGCGCTTGCGCCGACAGGGCAACGGAGAGGCCAAGGAGAGCAAGAGGGAGCAGACGAGGCATATCGCGCTCAGCCTAATCCAAGCTGCTGGCCAGAAGCAAGCTTATCGATTTTCCGTCACGCGGGTCGCCGGCGTGTTCTGGCAGCCCAGCGTTCCGGTCACGCCGGAGGTGACCTGCGCACAGGCGTTGTCGTGCGCGGCCCGGATGGCTTCCGGCAGCGTGCGCCCTTGCGCGGTGCGGCAGGCGCTCTGGCCCTGGTACGTGACGCAGACAGTGGCGCTGAACTTGGCGGTGTGCGTGCTCGACCAGGTGAGGTAGAACAGCACGATCACCACCAGCGCGATCAGGGAAAAACGAAGCGTGCGCGGCATGACGGCTTGGAAGATCCAGTCTATTCCGAGTGCGCGAGGGTTTCCACTGCGGCCACGCCACGTCCGATGCCGCAATGCCGGAACCCATGCGCTTCGAGTTCGCCAGGCGCGAATAGATTACGCGCGTCGAACACCAGGCGCTGGCGCATGCGCGCGCCCATGGCCGCCCAATCGGCCGTGCGGAATGCCGGCCATTCGGTCAGGATCAGCACCGCTTCTGCCCCTTCGGCCACGTCTTCAGCGCGATCGCAGTAGTGAATGTCGCCTTGGAGCTCGGTGCGGGCGCGGCCCATTGCCTGCGGGTCAAACGCACGCAAGTGCGCGCCCAATCGCAGCAGCTCCCGCACCACAGCATAGGCGGGAGACAGGCGCGTGTCGTCGGTTTCGGATTTGAAGGCCAGTCCCAGCACGCCCAGCGTCTTGCCCTGCAACACCCACAGTTCCTGACGCACTTTCTTCATGAACTGCTCCACCCGGCGCGCGTTGATGGCCTGCACTTCCCGCAGCAGCCCGAAGTCGTAGCCCAGTTCGGCTGACATCTCCACGAACGCGTTCAGGTCCTTGGGGAAACAAAATCCGCCAAACCCGATGCCCGGCCGCAGAAATTCCTCGCCGATGCGGTGGTCCAGCCCGATGCCCCGCAGCACTTCGGCGGCATCCGCGCCCGCCAGTTCGCAAATGTCAGCGATGGCATTGGCGTAGGAAATCTTCATCGAGAGGAACGAGTTGGAGGCGTGTTTGATGAGTTCTGCACTGTTGACGCTGGTGGCCACCCACACCGGCGCTGTCCTGCCGCAACTGCGGCTGGGCTGGTCATGCCAGCCGCAATGGCAGGTGCCCTCCAGCACCGGCGCATAGATTTGCCGCAGGCGCTCGCCGGCACGCTCCTCGTTGCAGCCCACCACAATCCGGTCGGGATGGAAAAAATCGTAGACGCCAGTGCCCTCGCGCAGAAATTCCGGGTTCGAAGCCACATCAAAGTCGAGCCCTTGGGCACAGGTCGACAGCACCCGCTGAATCTGCTCCCCGGTACGCACCGGCACCGTGCTCTTGCTGATCACCAGCCGGTAGCCGCGGGCATGGGCCGCAATGGCGCGCGTCACCGCATCCACGGCCGCCAAGTTCGCCTTTCCGTCCGCATCCGGCGGCGTTCCCACGCAGATGAAGATGACCTGCGCAAACTGAATCGCCTCGGCAATATCGCTGCTGAAGCGGAGCTTGCCCGCCGCGCGTGCTGCGGCAATCACCTCCGGCAGGCGTTGTTCATAAATGGGCACGCCCCCGGTTTGCAGCAGCTCAATTTTGGCCCGGTCGGCATCGACGCAGAGCACGTCATGACCAAGGGCCGCCAGACAGGCGCCGGATGTCAGACCAACGTATCCTGCGCCGACGACGGAAAGCTTCATGCGACTGTAGTATAGAAGATGCCCGATCGCCCCGGCGCGCTGTTCGCCCTGGCGCGACTGCATTAGAATTTGGTCTTGCCCTCAGCTACATTTCCTCCCCGGCAGCTTTACCTGATTGACACGATGGGCTACGTGTTCCGGGCGTTTCACGCCTTGCCGCCGCTCAGCAATTCCCGCGGCGTGCCCACCCAGGCGGTGCTCGGCTTTGTGAACATGCTGCGAAAGTTGATCCAGGAGCAGCAGCCACAGGCGCTGGCCGCCGTTTTTGATCTCGCGGGGCCGACCTTTCGGGATGAACGCTTTGCCGCCTACAAAGCCAACCGTGCCGCCGCCCCGGAGACGCTAGCGCCCCAAATTCCCTATATCCGCCGCGCCCTGGAAGCTTATCGCGTGCCCATCCTCGAGCTGGCGGGCTTTGAGGCCGATGACGTGATCGGCACGCTCGCCCACCAGGCCGCCGCCGCCGGCGATGAGGTCGTGGTCGTTTCCAGCGACAAAGATCTGCTGCAGCTCGTGGGCCCGCACGTGCAGGTCTACAATCCCAGCAGCAACACCTTGTACGACGCCGAACAGGTCATCGCCAAGTTCGGCGTCCGTCCCGAACAGGTCGCCGATTACCTTGCCTTGCGCGGCGACGCCGTCGACAACATCCCCGGCGCACCCGGCATCGGCGAAAAAGGCGCGCAACAGATCATCGCCCGCTTCGGCTCCCTCGATGCCGCCCTCGCTCATGCCGCCGAGGTCGAACGCAAAACCTACCGCGAATCGCTCCAGAACAACCGCGAACAGATTTTGCTGAGCCAGGAGCTGGCCACCATCGCTACGCAGGCCCCTGTCGCCTATGAGCCCGATGCCTGGCGCCTGCAGTCCCCCGATGAAGACCGCTGCCGCGCGCTCTTCACCGAACTCGAATTTCATCACCTGTTGCAGGCTCTCCCCGCGGTTCCCCTCGCGCCGCCGCCGGTCTCCGAGGCTTATGCGGCTGTCGATCTGGAAGCGCTGCTGAAGTCCGCGGAGCCTCTCGGCTTGGCCGTTGGTCTCGATGGCAGCCTGGGTCTGGGTTCGACGAGCGACACGCGATCCGGTTTTGCGACCGCCGCCATCGTGGCCGAATGCCGCACCGCGCTGGCGGATGCCTTGCACAGCCCGCAGCGCCACTGGGCCTGGGCTGATGCGCGCGAAATCCGTGCGGGCCTGGCTGCGATGCAACTGTCCCGGCCGGCTCTGGATCCCGACCGCGTGTCCGATGTCGGCCTGCTCGCCTATCTCGACGATCCCACCCAGTCCGGCTACGCGCTGGAGGCCGTCGCCCGCCGTCTCGCGCTTCCGCCCGAGGTTGCCGATGCCGGCCAGGCCGCGCTCACCGCCGGTCGCGCCTCCACCGAGCTGCTGGCGCACGTGCGCACCTCCGGCCAATGGCCGGTCTATCGGGACATCGATTTGCCGCTGGTGCCCGTACTGGAGGCCATGGAAGCCGCCGGCGTGCGGCTCGACCCCGAGCCGCTGCGCCAGCTTTCGCTCGACTTGGAGAAGCGCGCCCTCGCCTGTCAGGAGCAGGTGTTCGAGCTCGCCGGCTGCCGCTTCAATCTCAATTCGCCCCAGCAGCTCGCCGACGTCCTGTTCGGCAAGCTCGCGTTGCCGGCGCCAGCCAAGCGCGGCAAAACCAAGACCCCTTCGACCGCGGTGGATGTACTCGAGACGCTCGCCGAGCACGCCGTCATTCCCCCGATTCTCGAATATCGCCAGCTCAGCAAGCTGAAGTCGACGTATGTGGATGCTCTGCCGCCGCTCATCCGGCCCGAAACCGGCCGCCTGCATACCACCTTTGTGATTGCCGGTTCCGCCACGGGCCGCCTGGCCTCCATCAATCCCAACCTGCAGAACATCCCCATCCGCAGTGAAATCGGCCGCCAAATCCGCGCCGCCTTCGTGGCCGATCCTGGTCATGTTCTGCTTTCGGCCGACTACTCCCAGATTGAGCTGCGCCTGCTGGCGCACTTCAGTCAGGATCCGCTCCTGCTGCAGGCGTTTCGCGGCGATACCGACATCCATCGCCTTACGGCCGCCGAGGTATTCGGCGTGCCGCCGCTACTCGTGACCGACGAGCACCGCCGCCGCGCCAAGGCGGTCAACTTCGGCATCGTCTACGGTCTTTCCGCCTTCGGCCTGTCGCGCCAGTTGGGGATTCCGCAAAAAGAGGCCGCCGGCTTCATCCGGCGCTATTTCGAGCGCTACGGGGGCGTGAAAACCTACATCGAGCGCTCGCTGGCGCAGGCGCGTCAGGAAGGCCGCGTGCGCACGTTGTTCGGACGCGTGCGGCCGATTCCCAATCTCGACTCGCGCAATCCCGGGCTGCGCGGCTTTGCCGAGCGCACCGCCATCAACACGCCCCTGCAAGGCACCGCCGCGGATCTGATCAAGCTGGCCATGATCCGCCTGCAGCCGCAACTGGCCGCGCATGACGCGCGCTTGCTCCTGCAGGTGCACGACGAGCTGGTGCTGGAAGTTCCCGAGCGCCAGGCCGAGGCTCTCGCAAGCGCGGTCCGCGCCGCCATGGAAGGCGTCGCCGCGCTCGCGGTACCCCTTCGGGTTGAAGTCGGCATCGGTCCCAACTGGCGCGACCTCAACTGAGCCGACCCCCTCAGCGCGGCAGCGGCTCGGTACCCTCCTGCAGCAAATCGAGGTACTGCTGGTAGGCAAACAGCATGGGCATGTTCGAGTCTCCAAATCGCTGCACCATCCCCAGCCGGGTCATGTTTGCAACCGCGCGGGCCACCGTAGGGTAGACCAGACCCGTCCGCTGCTCAATTTCCGGAATCGAGAAGATCGGTGCCTTTTGCAGTGCCGAGTGTACGTGTAGAGCAGACAGCCGCGTTCGCCCCAGGCCGGAAAGCTTTGCCCGATCTTCCTCGAGCAATTGCAGAATCGCAGCCGCGGTCGCCGCGGCCTGCTCGGCCGTCTCACTGATTCCGGCAAGGAAGAACTCGAGCCATGACTCCCAATCGCCTTCCGTACGAACGCGTTGCAGCAATTGCTCGATCAGCACGGCTTAGCAGCGGCAAAAGTGGGCCAACATTGACCGGTGGATCGGGTGGAAGCGGCGCAGGCACAAAGGCCCGATATGGCCGAATCTCAGCGGACAACTCGATCCAGCATCCCGTTCGGGGGTTCACAATTAAATTTTTTAAATGCGCGCATAGGCGCGCGTCTATTCCTCAATTCGCAACTGGACGCGCTCGATGGCGGTGGCGCGGCCCTCCAGGCTTTCGATGAGAGTGCCGCACAGCCGGACATCTTCTATGGCCTGCTCCAGTTTGCCGGGGTAGCCGTGCAGCAGGCGGGGCAACACGCTGGCGAAGGTCGATCCAATCACGCCCTCGTAGGCGCCGGTCATGCCCACATCGGTCTGGAAGGCAGTTCCCTGCGGCAAAATGCGCTCATCGGCCGTCGGCACATGCGTGTGCGTGCCCAGCACCGCGGTTACGCGGCCATCCAGATACCAGCCCAGCGCCTGTTTCTCGCTGCTCGCCTCGGCATGAAAATCCACCAGGATGGTGCGGCACTCCGGCGGCAATTGCGCCAGCAGTGCGTCGGCGGTGCGGAACGGGCAGGCCAGCGGGGTCATGAAGACGCGCCCTTGCAAATTCAGTACCGCGAAGGGCTCGCCACCGGCGGTTTGTCCCTGAAACAGGCCGCGCCCTGGCAGGGCATCGCCAAAATTCGCCGGCCGCAGCAGCCGGTGGGCGGCGTGCTCGGGCTGATCCTTGGCGCTCTCCCACCACGGTCCGATGTCGCGCTTGTCCCAGATGTGGTTGCCGCCGGTCAGCACTGCAATACCGCAGCCCAGCAGTTCCTGTGCCAGCGGCGGCGTAATCCCGAACCCGCCGGCGGCGTTCTCGCCGTTGGCGATGACCACGTCCGCCCGGTGTTGCGCCGCCAGATCGGCCAGATAATCCCGCACTACGCGCCGGCCGGCATGGCCATAGATATCTCCAATGAACAGCAGACGCATGGGCGCGCCTACCCCGCCCGGTCGAGCAGGTGGTCGAGATCCGCTGTCAGCGCCCGCGCGCGCTCGCCCACCTCGCGTTGCAGTTTTTCCACCTCGCCGCGCAGCGCCTCGTTCTCATCGGCGAAGTTGATCGCTGCCAGCACGGCCACCCGCAACGAGTCGACCACGTGCGTTTCTTTGGCCACCTGCCGCATCTTGGTGTCGACGCGCTCGGCCAGACGCTCAATGGTGGCGCTGTCGCCGCCGCCGATCGAGTAGTTCTGATCGTAAATGCTGACGCGCGTGCTGAGTTTGCCCGTCATCGCGCGGCCTGCGCTAGCCCTCCACGGCCTCGAGCAGTTTGCTCAGCCGGCCCAGGCGCTGGCGCACTTCGTTCCGTTCCTTGCGCAGCGTCACCAGTTCCTGTTCCTGCTGCGTCTGTCCCTGCCGCAGCTTGTCCTGCGCCGCCTGTAGCGCACGCAGCTCCGCCAGCGCGCGATCGCGTTCGGCACGCGCCTTTTGCAGCGCCTCGGCGACCTGCTGAATCCTGGTTTCCAGTTCGAGAAATTCGTCCCAGCCCTCGCGGGCGAGTTCGGGTGATGGCTCGGGTGATGGCGCGGTAGTAACCATAAAGCAGAATCAGAATAGCTGTTTGCCCCCACCCGATGCAATCGGCAAGAACGCTGGGAGGGCCGCGCGTCAGCTACTGTCGCGCAGCGTCTCCAGCACCGGCCCGCGCGGCCGTGTCACCGCAGCGTGGCCCGGGAGCAGAAACCGGTTCGGCAGCAGCGCGGCTTTGCGGATGCCGACGCGCGGCGTCACTATGATCTCCTCTGGCCGGAAGCCGTCGTCGGCCAGAAAAATCTCTCCCCTCTTCGTCAGGTCGCATCCGTTGCTGGCCCGGGTTACGTCCAGCGCCCGTGCCAGCCGGCCCGGCCCGGAGAGCGTCAGTGGCGGCACACCCTCTTCTTCGGCCGCGCGGAACAGCACCCCGCCTGCCTGCCCATCCGGCAGCGTCGAGACGTTGAGGCATAAATGCATCCCGTAGATCAGGTAGATGTAGAGGTGGCCGGGTGGCCCGAATAAAACCGCATTGCGCGCGGTGCGCCCCACGGCCGAATGCGCCGCTGCATCGCCGCTGCCCAGGTAGGCTTCCGTCTCCACCAGCCGCACGCGCCGCTCGCGGCCCTGCTGGCGCCGGATCAGGAGTTTGCCCAGCAACGCCGGGGCGACCTGCAGCGGGCTGGCGTCAAAAAACGCCCGCGGCAAGACCCTATAGCTGCAGGCCATGCAGGTACTGGCGGAACGCGGCGCCCAGATCCTCGCGCTTCAGCGCCAGCTCCACGGTCGCCTGCAAGAAGCCGAGCTTGTCGCCGGTGTCGTGCCGCCGGCCCTGGAACTGGTAGGCGTAGAAGGGCTCTTCCTGCGCCAGCGCCCGCATGGCGTCGGTGAGCTGGATTTCCCCTCCGGCCCCGCGTTGCTGCCGCCGCAGATGCTTGAAAATGCCCGGCGTCAGCAGATACCGTCCCACCACCGCTAAATCCGAAGGCGCCTGCGCCAGCCGGGGCTTCTCCATTACATCCGCCACCCGCACCACCGGCCCCAGAAACTGATCCGGCCGTAGCCGGTCGGTGGCCGGCGCGGGCTTGACGACGCCGTAACTGGAAATCGCTTCGCCCGCAATTTTTTCCACCGCCACCACGCTGGCGCCCGTGGCTTCATACACGTCCAGCATCTGCCGCATCACCGGCACTTGCGCATCAATCACATCGTCGGCCAGCAGTACCGCGAACGGTTCCTCGCCTACCAGGTTTTCCGCGGCCAGCACGGCGTGCCCCAGGCCGAGCGCCTCCTTTTGCCGTACGTAGGCGACATGGATCATGTCGCTCACTTCCCGCACCACCGCCAGCAGGTCGGTTTTGCCCTTCTCCTCCAGCATCCGTTCCAGCTCGAAGCTGACGTCGAAGTGATCCTCAATCGAGTTCTTACCCCGGCCGGTGATGATCACAATTTCGTCGATGCCGCTGTCCAGCGCTTCTTCGACGCCGTATTGAATGATGGGCTTGTCGACCAGCGCCAGCATCTCTTTGGGCTGCGCCTTGGTGGCCGGCAGAAAGCGCGTTCCCAGCCCGGCGGCGGGAAACACGGCTTTGCGGATTGGTTTGGGCGGGGTCGGCATCGCTCGGGGCCATTTCAGTTTAGCAAACGCGCCTGCCACAGAGGATAATCGATACATGCGGCGTTTGACCGAACTGGCGCGCGCCTGCGGCTGCGCCGCCAAGCTCAGCCCGCAGATGCTGGAGGCCGTCCTGCCGGGATTGCACGGCTTTCACGACCCCAATTTGCTGGTAGGTTTTGAGGGCGCCGAAGACGCTGCCGTCTATCGCCTGCCGCCCTCGGCCCCGGCCAACTCCGCCCTGGTCCAGACCCTCGATTTCTTCACGCCCATCGTGGATGATCCTGGCGACTTCGGCGCCATCGCCGCCGCCAACGCCCTCAGCGATGTTTATGCCATGGGCGGGCGTCCCGTCCTGGCGCTGTCCATTCTGGCCTATCCGCCCGGCGAGGGCACCGAACTGCTGCAGCGCATCCTCGAAGGCGGTCTGGAAATCCTCGCCGAGGCGCGCTGCGCGCTCGGCGGCGGCCACAGCCTGCGCGACGACGAGCTGAAATTCGGCTACAGCGTCACCGGCCTGATCGATGCCACGCGCGTGCTGCGCAACAGTGGCGCCCGCGCCGGCGATCAGTTGTGTCTGACGAAATCCATCGGCACCGGCGTGCTCACGACTGCGCTCAAGCGCGGTGAGCCCCTCGACCCCGCTGATTTTGCGGCCGCCGTCCGCTCCATGCGCACGCTCAATCGAGAGGCCGCCGCTGCCGCTCTGGCCGCCGGCGCGCACGCGGCCACCGATGTCACCGGCTTCGGCCTGCTCGGCCACGCCCGCGAGATGGCGCGCGCCAGCGGCGTGCATCTGCGCCTGGAGGCGGCGGCCGTGCCCTTGCTGCCTGGCGCCCGCGCCTGCGCTCTCACGTGCCAGTCGCAGGGCCTGCACAACAACCAGGCTTTTGTATCCCCCGACGTAGAGTTCACCGGTGCGATCCCGGACGACCTGCAAGCGCTTCTCTTCGATCCGCAAACCAGCGGCGGCCTGCTGGTCAGTCTTCCGGCCGCGGCCGCCCCCGGCTTTCCCGGCGTCTGCATCGGCCGTGTCGAACCCGCACGCCCGGATGCCCCCTGCCTGACTGTAGTCTAAGGGAGGCAGCTTGGAGGAGCCCGGAGCGCCAGCGGGCGGACCCTGCCGGGAATCGAAGCCCGCACTCCAAGCGACCAACGGGAGCGACCCGGGCAAATAGTGGCGAGCCACTCTGCGGAGTTCCGGAGCTGCGGCTGTTGTACACTCGCCTTCGTGGCTCCCTTCCGCCTCGCCGCGCCCGAATCTCTGCGCCCGCTGCTGGCCGCGGCGTCCGTCGAGGTCCTCAGCCCCGCCGTGCCCGGCGACGAGCGCGAGCGCGAGCGCTGGCGCCGACTCTGGCTGGAGCGCCGCCAGGGTGCCGGCGCGACGCCTGCCGAAGCCGCCGCGGCGCTGCAATCTCCCTCACTGCGCGCGGTATTAGCGGCCTTGGATCGCCGGGCCGACGGCGTGCTTTTGGATGACACCGCACCCGCGACTGCGGCCTGGCAACTGCTGGAACCACGAAACCGGCAGGTCTGTACCGAGCTCTGGCTGGGAGGCCATCCGGAAACGCCCTCGGAATGCTTTGCCTGGTGGGAAATGCCGCCGGCCGGAAACGTGTCACTGGCCGCGGAGCAACTGTGCGGTGCCGTTGCGGAATTTGCCCGTCTGCAGGCGCAGCCGGCGGTGGCCGCGGTAGTCAGCTTTCTGGGTAGCGCGGTCACCCGCCGCCCGCCCGCGCCCGCGTTTCTTGCCACCTTAGCCGCGCGCGCGCCGGTGCAGCCGATCTCGCTTTACAGTCCCCTGTTCTTCCGCGACGGCGGGCTCCAGGCCGCCGCCCTGCTGGCCGAAATCCGCCGCCATACCGGCGCGGCTGCGCCCGTTCTCTTTATTCCCCAATTGGCGCGCGATGAATTTGCCGCCGCATTGCTGACGCTGAAGGTGCCTTGGGCGGGCCCGCTACTCGCCGGTGCCGAACTCCCCGCCGCCCGCTTACCGGCTCAGGCCACTCCCGCTGATGCGCAGGCCGCCGCGGCTTGGCTTGTCCGTTGATCTATGCGACCAACGGGAGCGACCAGGGCAAAAAGTGGCGAGCCACTTAGGCTCCCGCCGCCACCTTCGGCAGAATGAAGTACACCTCTTCGTGCAGATCCGCCTTGGGGTAACCGCAGCGCGTCAGAATCCCCTTGGTGTTCTCGATCATTTGGGGGTGCCCGCACAGATACGCCGCCGTGTGACCCGCGGCAAAGCCCGCCGCGTCCGCGTATTTGCGCACGAGATCTTCGGCGCGTCCGCGCTCGCCTGCCCACGCCGGATCTTCCCACGGTCGCGAAATCGCCAGCGTCACGCCCACATTCGGCAGCCGCGCTGCCAATTGCTGCAGCTCCTCCGCGTAGCCGAACTCCCACGAGCGGCTGCCCGCCTGAATCAGCACCATGCGCGTGCCCTCGGGCGCCCAGGCGGCATCCCGTGCCCAGCTTCGCAACATGCTCACGAAGGGCGCGATGCCGGTGACCGTGGCCACCATCAGGTGCTGCGCGTGGCCGCGTTTGCGGTCCAGTTGAAACAGACCCTTGGCGGAGCGCCGTACATGCACGGTGTCGCCCACCTGCAGCCGGTAGAGCAGCGGCGTCAGCTCACCGTGGGGCACCAGCTCGAAGAACAGCTCCATTTCTTCTTCCAGGGGGCTGGAGACGACCGAGTACGGCCGCTCATGGATTCCGTTTTCATCTTCCACCGCCAAGGTCGCGTACTGGCCCGGGCGGAACGGAAACGGCTGCGGCAG
The DNA here is from genome assembly GCA_004299485.1 of Acidobacteriota bacterium. Lineage (NCBI taxonomy): Bacteria > Pseudomonadati > Acidobacteriota > Acidobacteriota bacterium. The sequence goes on along the minus strand of SCQP01000016.1, from coordinate 328,390 downwards.
CCGCAGCCGCACCGTCCACAAATCGCCGCTCAAGTCGTGGCGGGCGGTAATCACAGCAGGGAAGTATTTGGCTGTGTCCATGGTCACCCCGGTGCTGCTGCGATTGTACACGTCCACCCGTCCAACTGTTCCGCCTACCCCAGGGGATACCTAGTTGTAGTGCCTCTTCTTGCCAGAAGCACCATATGTTGGGCATAACCCCAACAGTCACTTTAATTTCCTCTATTTGTGGGCCCGACTCACAAGAATAAACTTGCAAGCGGCTGGCTCCGATGGTACAACTGTACGCGGTAGTGCTGTTGCTTCTGCCCGCAGATGTAAGGAGGTTTCGATGAACATTCGCCGTTCGTTCTTGGCGACGATGGGACTGGCCGCCGCTGTTGCGTGCCTGCCCCTGTTCGGAACCACCGGTGCGATTCTGAGTCCGATGGCAGGCACGGTGGCTGTTAATGGCCAACCTGTCGCCGCGGGTTCGGCCATTGTAGCCGGTGATATTGTTTCGACGAGTGCCGCTGGAAGCGCCCGCATGGTGCTCCCTGGCGGTTCCATGATCGCCGCGTCTAATACCAATTTCCGGATGGAAAGCGTCAATGGCGCTACCCAAATCCGTTTGACCAACGGTCTGGTGAAGGTTGCCGGCATGCTGCCGGTCGCCCTCAACACCCGCACCGTGGTTCCCACCACCTCGCAGTCGCGTTTCAACGTCTATGACCTTTCGGGGAAAGTGTACGTTGAGGCCGTTGCCGGCTCGGTTGCCGTGAAGTCTGCCCACAGCAGCTACACGGTCAAGGCTGGCAGCGCGGTGTCTTTCAGTGACGCGCAAGCTGCGCCGGCCGCCGCTGGCGGCGGTGGCGCCTCGATGGCGGTTCCGGTCGCGATTGGTATCGCGGCGGGGGCGGCTGTCGTGACGGGCATTGTCGTTCACGAAGCGACCAAGTGCTCCAACTGCGTCGTCAGCCCCTCGGGTCTGTAAAGATTCGCTAGGCTGCAACAGCAACAAGGCCGTCCCGCTCGGCGGGACGGCCATTTTTTTTGCTGAAGCGAAGCCGGGGCAAGGGGCCCCCGGGGGCTCGCCACTTTTTGCCCGGGTCGCTCCCGATGGTCGCTGGGGGTGCGGGCTTCGATTGCCGGCAGGGTCCGCCTGTTGGCGCTCAGGGCTCCTCCAAGCTACCGCCGGCGGAGCGGCTTGGCGGCCTTTGGGAGCGGGCCGCGCGGCGGGACAGCCGCGCTGGGCGCCCGCGATGAAGCAAAGCCCAGGCTGCAACAGCAACAAGGCCGTCCCGCTCGGCGGGACGGCCTTGTGCTGCAGCTCCGACCGAATTCTCTAGCCTAGCGCTTGGGTTTCCGCCGCCGCGGGCCCGCGCCGCCTTCGCCCTTCGGCTTGCGGCCGCCGCGCTTCTTCCGCCCGCCGCCATCCGCCACTGCGGCGGCCAGGCTGAGCGGGGCTTCCTCGGTTTGCTCGCCATGGATTCCGCTGTAGTAGCCGAGCACGGCGATTTGCGAATCCTCGGGATCCACTTCTGCGACCGCCACCACGGCCGCGGGGCCTTCCGCGATGTTGCCGTTACCCTCTACGGCACTGACCGCCGCTTCGCCTTGAAATACCGGCTGTTGGTCCCCGTCCGTGGCGGGCACTTCTGGTCCTGCCTCGGCACCATTGCCGATGTCGCGTGCCTCGCCGCTGCCCTCTTCCGCGCTGCCCACGTTGCCGGGCGAGGCGCTGGCGGGCGCACCATTGCCGGTGGGCGGAATGAATACCCGCAGCGCGCCCCGGCGATCACGCTGCAGCCGCAGCCAGTTTTGATTCTGGCCGGCGCGCAGCAAATCCACGATCGAGCCAAATCCGAACTGCTGTTCATCGAAATTCGGCTCTTCCGCCCGCAGCAATTGCTTCACGTTGCGCAAATAGAGCGGCCGCGGATTGGTGCCCTGCAGCGGCGCCAGAATGCGTTGCAACAGATCCAGCGCCTCTTCCGGCGGCCGGCTGGGCGCGGCCGCGGCCGGCGGCGCGCTTTCATAGCGCGGCGCCGCGGCCGGGGCTTCGTCCATTTCCTCTTCCATCCCCTCCGGCCGGACTTCACCCTCGCTGATCGCGGGTTCGCTGGCCGCTACCGGCTCGCGCTCCAGCGGCTCAACCACGAAGCTGTTGCCCTGCTGGCGCAGGTTCACCAGGCCGGCTTCGGCCATCTTCTGCATGAACACGCGGAAGGAGCTGGAGCCGTAGTCGCGTTCATTGAAGGTCGAATCCAACTGGATCAACGTGCTCTTCAGCAATCCGAGCTGCGCCTGCACTTCGCGGTCGGCCAGCACCTTGAGGCCGCGATAGACCAGCGGCACGGCGCGCTCCAGCGTGTACACCGCCCGCCGCCGCGTGCTATCGTCCCGCCGGCGTTCGGCGGGCGAGGTCGCTTCGACCAGATTTTCATAGGCGAGGAATTCGCGGCAGTTGCGCTGCAGAATGCTGCTGGTGAAGCTGCGGCCGCCCACCACGAACACGGCCTTGTTGTACTGTTTCAGTTTTTCGACGAGCGCAATGAAGTCGCTGTCGCCGCCCACCACCACAAAGGCGTTGATGTGGGGATGGTTGATGGCCATTTCCAGGGCGTCCAGCGCCAGGTTGATATCGGCGCCGTTCTTGTCGCCGCGCGGCGTGAGGTCGCGTTGCACCATCAGAACGGCGTTTTGGGTCAGCGTCCGGGTCAGCTCGCCCGCCCGCTTCCAGTTGCCATAAGCGATTTTGGTTACGACTTCGCCGCGCTCCTTGAGCGCTTCCAGCACCAGCGCCAGGTCGAAGTCGCGGTTGAGCGTGCTGCGCACCCCGATCTGGATGTTGTCGAAGTCAATGAAGACTGCAATTTTGAGTTTTTCTTCGTTCACAGTTTTTTAGGCCTGCGACCGGCCCTGGCGCCGAAGCGTACGTCCTGTATTGCCTGAACTGGCAACGGCGCTGCGCACTAACAAAGAGTTGGGTCCGGTGCGGCGGTTTCGAATCGCGCATGGCAAAAGCGGACTGCGGCACATGCGCCATTCCTAGGCTACCACATTCTCTGCGGGAATGCCAGCCCTGGCCCCTGAGCCCTGTCCCCTGTCCCCTGCCTTATGATGGAGGGCATGGCCGCCTCCGAATCTGCTTCTGCTCCCCACGTCGCCCTGGCGATGGATCTGGACCGCGTCGAGGCTCTTTCCGACGATCTGGAGCGGGTCGCCGAGGAGAGCGACGCCGCCGGCCTCCTGCGCGTGCTGGTCGGCATGTTCAAGGCCCGCGTGCCGCATTATCACTGGGTGGGCATCTACCTGCTGGAAGGCGGCGAGTTGCGCCTGGGTCCTTTCGCGGGCGCCCCCTCGCCGCACGTGCGCATTCCCGTCGGCGAGGGCATCTGTGGCGCCGCAGCCAAGCAGCGCGCTCCCATCATCGTGCCCGACGTGCACGCCGACCAGCGCTATTTGGCTTGTTCGGTGGCCACGCGCTCCGAAATTGTGGTGCCGATTCTGGATCAGGGCCGGGTGCTGGGCGAAATCGATATCGATAGCGACCACCCCAACGCCTTCAACGAGCACGATCAGGCCTTGCTGGAACGTGCCGCCTCGTTGATTGCCGGCGCCCTCTCCCGCGCCCCCCGCCGCCCGCGCTGGGAACAGCCGGAGGCCGTGGCTGGCTAGCGCTCCCGCCGCCGTGGGCGCCGCTGCTGAATACGCGCGCCGCCTCGAACAACAGCGCCGCCGGCGGGCGGAGGGCCAGCGCCTCGATCTCCGCCTTGGCCTGGCCAAGCTGGCGACGGTAGCCGGCTGGCTCATCCTCGCCTGGTTGTCACTCATCCGCCATCTGTTCGCCGGCGCCTGGCTCTGGCTGCCGCTGGCGCTGCTCATTTTCCTGTTCTGGTGGCACGACCGCGTCATCCGCTCCCGCCGCCGCGCCGAGCGCCTTGCCAGCTATTACGAGCGCGGCCTGGCGCGTCTGGAGGATCGCTGGAGCGGCAGTGGCGATGCCGGCGAGCGCTTCCGCGATCCCCAGCACGCCTACGCCTCCGATCTCGATCTTTTTGGCGCCGGCGGTCTGTTCGAACTCCTCTCAACCGCCCGCACCTCCATGGGCCAGGAATGCCTGGCTGGCTGGCTACTCGCGCCCGCCGCGCCCGCCGCCGTGCGCCGGCGCCAGGCTCAGGTCGATGCGCTGCGCCCTCAGGTCGAGCTGCGCGAAACCATCGCTGCCCTGGGCGAGGACCTGAACCAGAGCGTCAACCCCAGCCGCCTGCGCGCCTGGGCCGAGGCCGCGCCCAGTTTCCGCCGCCTCTGGCTGCGCTGGATTTTTGCCGCGCTCGCCGCCGGCGCCATCCTCCTGCTCGTCTACGCCATCCTCACCGGCCAGTTTGCCTGGCTGTTTCTGCTCGTCCTCGCCGAGGTTCTGGTCCTCTTCCGCCTCGGCTCTCAGCTCGATCCCGTTCTCGCCAATCGCGGCGCCGATGGCGCCGGGCTGAGCTTATTTGCCGGCGTCGTCGAGCGCCTGCCGCAGCCGCTCCCCGGCGCTGCTGCGGCTCTGCGCCAACTCGCGCATCTTTCCGACTGGATGGAAGCCAAAGACAGCCTGTTGGGCAAAGGCCTCGATTTCACGCTTCTTTACAGCGTGCATTTGGCCTACGCCGCCGAGGCCTGGCGCCGCCGTTATGGCGCTCAGGTCGCGCAGTGGCTGGATGCGGTGGCGCAATTCGAGGCGGTGCTCTCGCTCGCCTGCTACGCCTACGAACATCCCGGCGATCCCTTTCCCGAGCTCGATGAATCCGGCGCGCCGCATTTCCTCGGGGAAGAGCTCGGTCATCCCTTGCTGCCGCAGGCCACCTGCGTCCGCAATTCGGTCACGCTCGACGATTCCACCCGCGTGCTGCTGATCTCCGGCTCCAACATGTCCGGCAAGAGCACGCTCCTGCGCACCGTGGGTATCAACGCCGTGCTTGCACAGATGGGCGCGCCCGTCCGCGCCCGCCGCCTCCAGCTCAGCCCCCTGGCGCTGGGCACCCGCCTGCGCACCGCCGATTCGCTGCAACTAGGCCGCTCCGGCTTCTACGCCGAAATTCTGCGCCTTCGCCAGGTCTTCGAGTTGACCCAAGCCGGCCTGCCGCTCCTGTTTCTGTTCGATGAGTTGCTGGAGGGCACCAACTCCCACGACCGCGTCGTAGGCGCTCAGGGCCTGTTGCGGGCGCTGCTGGCCCGTCCCGCTCTGGGCATGATCACCACCCACGATCTGGCCCTGACCGCGGTCGCCGCCGAAGGCGGCGTTGCCGTCCGCAACATGCACTTTGAAGACCAGATCGAAGGCGACGACGTCAGCTTCGACCACAAACTCCGCCCCGGCGTCGTGCAGAAAAGCAACGCCCTGGCCCTCATGCGCATTATCGGTCTGGACGTGTGAGCTATCGCCGGTGGGCGGGCTGCTCTGTCGGCTCCCCGGGTTGTTCTGGCGGCCGATTTTACCGGCCCCGGGGGCGCCGTAAAGCGAGGGAGACGGCAAGAACCTCGCACCGCTGTCCAGCCCGCCACACGCACGCCTGCACCTCGAGTTTCCTTCCGTTGCGTTCCTGCCGCCGTCCTCCTTCGGTTTCGCAATTGAGAAAGGCAAACAACAAAACCCCTTCCGCGGAAGGCCTCCAATTGGATGCTAACAGGCTCTGTGCCCCGGCAGGCGAATTTCGATTTGTCCTTTGCGAGTGCGGACTTCGAAGCAGGGTTGGGGATGCACCGCCGGTCCGTTCAGCACCCGGCCATCCTTCAGGGCAAAGCGCGAGAAGTGGTAAGGACACACTACGCTATCCTCCAGCAGCTTACCCTCCGCCAGCGGGCCGCCAAAATGGGAACAGGTTTCCGCCAACGCAAAAATCTGCTCGCCGCGCCGAACCAGCACAATCGGGGTGCAGTTGTAATACGCGCGGGTCAGTTTTCCCGCAGGCAAAGCCTCGGCCGCCATAATGGCGGTAAACTCGCTCGGATATTCCGCACCTGCGCTGCGGTCCACTCCCACGCGTTGCTGGTACACCATCTGCCCGCCGAGCCGGGCAGCGCAGCCCATTATGGCGAGCCCCAGCAAGGAAGCGATCCTGCCGCTCGTTCGTGCCCCCTTCCTGCGCAGTACGAGCGAGGTGGTGAATATCCCGATGGCGCCCAGGTTCAGGAGTCCGTGGAACAATCCGGTTCTCCGCGCCGGAGGATCCACATCCGACCAATCCGTTACTCCCGCCGCTGCCGCCGCCAGCGCGCCCGCCAGACCGAGGGTGATGGCCGCATCCGCGGCATGAGCAAGCCACGTGCTGTCGCCGGCCAGCGCCAGGGCATCGAACACCGCTGCACCACTCCATAGTCCGATCGGGATATCCGTCAGCACGACGTGGAGCGGCTCCCCCAACCACGTCCCATTCAGAAAGTTCCTCATGGCTTGCGCGACCGGGCTACCGCGGGCGTACAGCACCCTGTCGAGCGCCTTTTGCAACCGCTCTGGAATGGGAGCCGCCTCTGCCATACGCGTAACGATGCTCCGGATTACGCCGCCGTTGTCGCCGAGGCCACCCGTGCTACCATCAAGTATTCGCGTGCGCCCTTAGCTCAGTTGGATCAGAGCGTCTGGCTACGAACCAGAAGGCCGGGAGTTCGAGTCTCTCAGGGCGCACCACCTCTTACAAACCGAGTTCGGTGAGGCCGGGGTGGTCCAGCGGGCGCGGGCCGAGCGGCCAATGATAAAGGCGCTCACTTTCCTTGAGGGCCAGGTCGTTAATGCTGGAATAGCGCAGCGCGCACAGCCCTTCCCCATCAAATTCCCAGTTCTCGTTGCCGTAGGAGCGCCACCACTGCCCCTGGCTATCGTGGCTTTCATAGGCATAGCGCACGGCGATGCGGTTGCCCTCGAACGCCCAGAGCTCCTTGATTAAACGGTATTCGAGCTCGCGCGCCCATTTCTGCTTCAGGAACGCCACAATCTGATCACGGCCGCGGACGAAGTCGTTGCGGTTGCGCCAGCGGCTGTCGGCCGAATAGCCGAGCGCAGCGCGCTGGGGATCGCGGGCATTCCAGGCATCCTCAGCCATGCGGATTTTCTTTATGGCAGTTTCACGGGTAAACGGCGGCAATGGTGCTCCCACATCTCCTCCTTGCCGTCAGTATAGTCCGCTGCGGCAAAGCCGCATTTCCCGACAGAATCCGCTCATGCCGCCACCCATCGTCAACGTCGGCTATCGCTCAACCAACTATTGGATGATCGGCGCTCCCCCGATGGCGTTCACTTAACGCGGCAACTTGGAGACGCCCCGAGCGCCAGCGGGCGTCCGTTGCCGGGGAGCGACGCTCGGCCACAGCCCGACCACCGGGAGGGCGGCTCCAGCAAGAGGTGGCCGTGCCACCTTGCCGGCCGCCTACTGCACGATCAGCGTCAGCTTCTGCACAGCATTGCCGCTCGTGCCGCTGGCGGTAACCGTCAACGTATAGGTGCCCGCCGGTGTGCCCGACGTCGAGCTGCTCCCGCCGCTCCCGGCCCCGCCGCCGCACGCCACCATCAGGCTCAGCGCGCAGAAGCCGATCCCCGCAACCAGCCGGCGCCGCGCCCGTCCGCGCAGCCCCAGCCAACCCGCCAGCAGCAACAGCCCGAGCGCGCCAAGCGCCCAGTTGGCGGCCGGTGGCCAGCCCGCCGGCGCATCCGGCGGCGGCACGGCGCGGCTCCCCCGCGCCGTCGTGACGACTGTGACCGTTACCGCCGCCGCTTGGGTACCCGAGATTGTGAAGCTGGTCGGCGCCGCCGTGCAATTGACGCCCTGGGGCGCGCCGGCGCAGCTCACGCTGAACGAGCCGCTCGCCCCTGCCGACGGCGTGAACACCAGCCCGTAGGAAGCCGTTCCGCCCGCCGTCACGCTCGCCGTGTTCGACGAGCCGCTGGCGATGCTCGCAGTCAGCGCGCTCCCGGTGCCGCTCAGCGACACCGTTTGCGTGTTCGATCCGCCGTAGGTCACCGTCAGCGTGCCGCTGCGGCTGCCCGTGGCCGTGGGAGTGAACGTCACCGCGGCGGTGCAACTGGCGCCGGCGGCCAGCGAACTTCCGCACGTGTTGGTGGTGGCAAAGTCGCCCGAGGCAGTGATGCCCGCAATGGAGATCGCCGAGTTGCTCTGATTGTTCAGCGTCACCGTTTGCGCGCTGCTGGTGGATCCGGTCAACTCGCTGGCAAACGTCAGTGACGTCGGCGAAACCATCAACTGGGGGGCCGCGGCGCCGGCCGCGCCCACCATCGCCACCTGGGCCGTCAGGCCGCCCGAAGCGGTGATGTTGAGCGATCCGGTGCGCTGTCCGCTGGCCGTGGGATCGAACGTGACGGCCACGCTGCAATTGGCTCCGGCCGCCAGCGTGCTCGTGCAGGTCGTGGTGAAGGGGAAATCCGGCGTCGACACGATCGTCAAGCCGCTCACCGCCACCGTGCCGCCGTTGGTCAGCTTCACGGTCTGCGCCGCGCTTGCCGTGCCCACCGGTTCCGAGCCGAAGCTCAGCGACGTCGGCGTGGTGGTCAGCGACGCCGATCCGCCGCTGCCCGCCATGGCGACCACGGCCAGCGAACTCGATCCTCTGGCGGCCGCCAGGCGGCGCGCCCGCATCGTCAGGGCCGGGTTCGACGCGCTGCTCGCCAGCGCGCCCGTGAACGAGATCGCTCCCGTCAGCGGACCCGCCAGGGCCGGCGTCAGCGTGATATTGATAGTGCAACTGGCGCTCGCGGCCAGGCCCGTCGAGCAGGTGTTGGTCTGGCTGAACTCGCCCGAGGCTGTGATGACCAGGCTGTTGATGGCCAGGCCGCTGTTGTTGGTCAGCGTCGCCGTCTGCGGCTGGCTGGGCTGTCCCACCGTCACGCCGCCGAAGTTCAGCACCGAGGGGCTCAGCACCAGCCCGTTCGGACTGCCGTCACCGGCCAGCGACACCGCCTGCGTGCCGGCGGAGTCGGTGATGGTCAGCGCCCCCGTCTGATGGCCTTGCAGCACGGGCGCAAACGTCACCGCGATGCTGCAACTGGCGCCGGCGGCCAGGGAGGCGCCGCACGTCGAGGACGCTGTGAACTCCCCGCTCACCGCGATGAACTGAATGCTCAGCACCGCCGTGCCCGAGTTGGTCAGCACCACGGTCTGCGGGGCTCCCGTCAGCGCCGCGTTGGCGCCCGGGATCGGCTGGCTCCCGAAGGCCAGCGCGCTGGGCGACAGGCTCGCCCCCGCCGCCACGCCCACCCCCGTCAGCGCGATCGGATGCAGCCCGTCCACGCTGTCATACAGGTTCAGCGTGCCCGTGCGTGTTCCTGTCGTCGTGGCGTTCATCGTGACGTTGATGACGCAGTTGGCGCCTGCCGCCAGCGAGCTGCCGCACGTCGTCGCCGCGCTGAAGTCGCCGCTCGCCGCGATGCCGCTCAAGCTCAACGGTGCGCTCCCGGTGTTGCTGATCGTGACGGTTTGCGGATTGCTCGGCGCGCCCACCGTCTGGCTGCCGAACGACAACTGCGCCGGACTGGCCAGGATCCCCGGCTGGGTCCCGGTGCCGCTCAGCGTGGCCAGGCTCCCCAGCCCGCCCGTGCCGCTGAGCACCACCGCGCCGGCCCGCGCTCCCCCGGCCGACGGCGTGAAGGTGACCGAAACCGGGCAACTCGCGCCCGGCGCCAGCGGCGCCGTCGTCGAGCAGCCGCTCACCAGCGTGTAGTCGCCGCTGGCGCTGATCGAGCTCAGCGTCGCGGCGGCCGTGCCGTTGTTGCTCACCAGGATGGTCTGCGCCTGCGAGGCCGTGCCCACCGCCTGGGCGCCGAAGGCCAGCGACGGCGGCGTCAGCGCCAGGCCGGGCGCCGTGCCCTGCCCGCTCAGCGCCACCGTCTGCACCGTGCCGCCTGCCGTGACGGTCAGCGTGCCGGTCACCGGGCCCGTGGAGCTCGGAGCGAAGCTGACATTGATGCCGCAGCTTGCCCCCACCGCCAGCGTTCCTCCGGTGCAGTTGTTGCTTTCCGCGAAACCGCTGGAGGCGGCGATGGAAGTGATGCTCAACGCCGCCGTCCCGCTGTTGGTCAGCACCACGGTCTGCGCCGGCGAGCTGGTTCCGCTCAATTGGCCGCCGAACTGCAGCGCGCCGACGCTCAGGTTCGCCCCCGGCGCCACGCCCGTTCCGCTCAGTACCACCGCTTGCGTGCCCAGGCTGCTGGTGATCACCAGCGCGCCGCTCTCGGCCCCGCTCACCTGCGGCGTGAACTGCACCTGAAGGGTGCACGTCGCCCCGGCCGCCAACGTCGCCCCGCAACTGTTGGCGGCGCTGAAAGCGCCCACCGCCGTCACCGTCAGCGAACTGACCGCCGTCGTGCCGCTGTTGCTCAGCGTCAACGTCCGCGCCGGGCTGCTCGTCCCGACCAGCGTCGGAGCGAAGCTCAGGTTCGCCGGCGTCAGGCTCAGGCCCGCCGCCGCGCCCGTGCCGCTCAACGGCACCGTCTGCGTTCCGCTCGACGCATTGTCGGTGATCGTCAACGTGCCGGTGCGCGCGCCGGTGGCCGTCGGCGTGAAAATCACCGCCAGGCTGCAGCTCCCGTTGACGGGGATGGTGGCGCAACTGCCGGCCACGCTGAAGTCCCCGCTCGCCGTCACCGCGCTCACCGTCAGCGCGCTGCTGCCGCTGTTGCCGATGGTCACGCCCAGCGCCGCGCTCGGCGTGCCCACCGTGACCGAGCCGAACGCCAGTTGCGAAGGCGTAATCGCCACGCCCGGCGCAATCCCGGTGCCGCTCAGGCTGACCGTCTGCGGACTGCCCGCCGCGCTGTCGTTGATCGTCAGCGCGCCGCTGGCCGCCCCGGTTGCGGTCGGGCTGAAGGTCACGCTGACGCTGCAGCTCGCCCCCGCCGCCACGCTCGAGCCGCAGCCGTTGGTCTGCGCGAACGGCCCCGTCACGCTAATCGAAGTGATGCTCAGCGGCACGCCCCCGCCGTTGCTCACGGTAATCGTCTGGGCCCCGCTGGTGGTGCCCGTGGCCTGGCTCCCGAAGCTCAGCGCGCTGCTCAGCAGTCCCGCCGTCGCCGGCGCCGCGCCCGTCCCGATCAGCGCCACGCTGGTGGCGCCGAGGTTAGTCGCGAGCGCCAGCGTGCCGCTCCGCGTCCCGAGCGCCGCCGGCGTGAACGTCACCGTCACCGTACAGGTGGCGCCCGGCGCCAGCGATGTGCCGCAGTTGTTGCTCTCGCTGAAGTCCCCCGAGGCGCTGATCCCGCTGATGGCGTCCGCCGCCAGGCCGGGATTCGTAAACGTCACCGTCTGCGATGCGCTCGTCGTGCCGGTCGCCTGGGCCGCAAACGTCAGGCTCGCGCCCGACGCCACCGGAACCCCCACCGCGTTGACCACCTCCAGAACGCGGTGCGAGTTGCGTTCTACAAAATACAGGTTCCCCTTGGCGTCCAGTTGCGGCATCATCGGCTCGCCGATCTCGGTCTGCGCCGCCACGCCGGTCCCCGTGCTGTAGTTGTCCACCCCGTTTCCGGCCAGTGTCACGATGTTGCCGCTGGCGGCGATCACTTCGCGGATTTTGGCGTTGAACGCGTCGGCGATGTACAGGTTTCCCGCGCCGTCCACCGCCACCCCGCCGATCGGACCCAGCGTGGCCGCCGTCGCCGCCGCTCCGTCCCCCGCTCCCTGCGTGCCGCATGCGCAACCGGCGACCGTCGTGATGATGCCCGTCTTGGCGTTCACCTCGCGAATCCGCCCGCTCACGTCCGCCGCCGTCACCGCCGCGTACGGATTGTTGCTGTCGCCGATATACAGGTTTCCTGCCCCGTCCAGCGCGACCGCCCACGGTCCGTTGAACGTCGCCGCCGTCGCCGCGCCGCCGTCCCCGCTGTCGGTGCCGCTGCCCACAATGCCGGCGACCGTCGTGATGACCCCCGTCTTGGCGTCCACCCGCCGCACGTCGTGGTTCGACGAATCGCCGATGTACAAGTTCCCCGCGCCGTCAATCGCCAGCGCGTTCGGGTTGGCCAGTTGCGCGCTCGTTGCCGCGCCGCCGTCCCCGCTGAATCCGGTCTTGCCGTTGCCCGCGTACGCGCTGACCACCCCTGCCGGCGTAATCGCGTACACCGTCGAGGTCAGGTTGTCGGCCACAAACAGCGTGCCCGCGGCGTTCGCCGCCACCGCCGCCGGGTTCACCATCGGTGTGCCGCCCGCGATCTGGGCGATATTGCCGTCCGGAGTGACCAGGCTCAGCCGTCCCGGTTTCCCGCTGTCGTTGTCTCTATACGTCGCCACGTACACGTTGCCACTGCCGTCCGACCACGCCGCCGCCGGATCCAGCGCCGTGTTCAGGGCCGGGTAGATCGGATCGGAGGCCTGTGCGTGGATAAACGAGTCGTAGGCGTTGCCGTTCCCCGCCACCAGCGCGCTTGCCCCGCCCGCCGCGGCCTCATACACCTGCATGTTTTCGCCCACATACAGTTTGCCCGCCGCGCTGACGTAGATGGCGCCCAAAAACGTGTTCGGAGCCGCGATCACCTGCGTCAACGTGCTGCTCCCCGCTGCGATCTCCCACAGGCCGCCCTGGGCCGTCGACGTGGCGAAATACACATTGCCCGCGCTGTCCACGCTGTCGCCCAGCAGGCCCGAAAGGCTGACCTTGGTGGCGGTGGCCCCGGCCGCCGGCGCCACCGTGCCGCCACCGGCGACTACAGTCACGTTGCCGTTGGCCAGCGTGATCTGGGTGAGGGTCGGGAACGCCGTCGGGCTCCCCAAATCGGTAACATACAGATGCCCGCTGCCGTCCGCCGCCACCGCGCTGATGGACGCGTACGGGTACGCCAGCGCCTGCGTGGCGCCTCCGCCCCCGGCCACGGTCGACATCACGCCCGCCGCGCTGACCTCGCGCACATGCGCGGCAACGCCGTTGGCCCCGCCGGCGACGATGAACACGTCTCCGGCCCCGTCCACCGCCACGCCCTGCGGCCCCAGCAACTGGGCCTGATTCGCCGCTCCCCCATCGCCGCTGTATCCGGCCACGCCCGTGCCGGCGAATACGCTGATCTTGCCCGCCGTGTCAATCTTCCACACGACATTGTCGAGATAGTCGGCGACGTACACGTCCCCGCCGCTGTCGGCCGCGATGGCCGCGACGTTCGACAACGTCGCTTCCGTCGCCGCCCCGCTCCGGACCGCGCCCGGGCAGGGGTCGGATGCCGTGTTGGCGCAGACATGGGTGGCGCCGGTGCCCGCCAGCAGCGTCAGGTTGCCGCTGTTGTCCATGCGGAACACGTGGTTCACGTCGGAGATGTACAGGTTGCCGGCCGCGTCGCCCGCCAGTCCCGTCACCCCGGCGATGAAATTGGCCTTCAGCGCCGGCATGGCGTTGGGTCCGCCGCCCGCGATGGGTTTCACGGTGAGCTGCTGGGCGCCCAGCGGCAGCGCCGCCGCAAACGCCAGAAGAGACACTAAGGACATGAGGAATCGGGGGGGGCGTGTCATACGGGGTGAAAGTATATCATCACATCTCGATTTTCTGACACTCTCGACTCATTTTTTTTGTATCCTAACAAGGCACACAGCCAATGTGCCGCGATGGTCGCCTGGCCGGAGCAGCGGCATTGCGGCCCCGTTCCGCCTCTGAACTCGTCCAGAATGATGCGTGACACTCGGGAGTAGAGTGAACGCATGCAAACGCAATGGGCTCCCGAGCCGCGCCGGCTGGCGTCGCCCCCACGGTCGCAACGCCGCGCAGCGGCGCCGCCAGCCCGCCTGGACGCCGGACCAGGCCGAGGTCGTCGTCGCTTGTCCCGCGCATCGGAACCGGTCACCCCATGTTGACTAGAATCTACTCATGCCGCCACCCATCGTTAACGTCGGCTATCGCTCGACCAACTATTGGATGCTCGGCGCCGGGCCGAATCGGCTGCTGGTCGATCTGGGTTGGCCGGGAACGCTGGGCAAAATGAAGGCGGCGTGGCAGCGCGCGGGCGTGCCCGCCGGCGAGGTGCGCTACGGCCTGGCAACGCATTACCACATGGATCACGCCGGACTGGCCGAAGAGCTGAAGCGCGAAGGCATGCGGCTGATCGTCCTGGAGCAGCAAGTGGCGGCGATTCCGGCGATGCGCGCCCACATGAAGCCGGGCGATCACTACATCGAGATCACCAGCGACGGCAACCTGGTAATGGCTGCTGCGGAAAGCCGGCGGCTGCTGGCCGAACTCGGCCTGAGCGGCGAGATCGTTCCTACGCCCGGGCACAGCGACGACAGCGTTTCTCTGCTGCTCGACGATGGCAGCGTGTTTACCGGTGATCTGCCGCCGCTGGGCCTGGCCACCGAAGAAGAACTGCCGGCGGTCACGGCAAGCTGGGACCGGCTGCGCGGGCTCGGGGCTCGCTGGATTTATCCCGCTCATGGTCCCCAGCGCTCGCTGATGGCGTGACGGGCATAGCCGCCGCGAGCAGAAACAAGGCGCCGGCGAACATGAGCGTGTCGGCCAGAAAGTTGAAGCCGATGAGATTGCGCAGCGCCACTGCCATGGGGACGTAAACGGCGGCGACCACCACCAGCACGGTGGCGCCAAGTGCGGTGGCGGCGCTGCGCGTGTGCTTGTTCCGCAGCAAGAGCACGCCGGCGACGGCGTAGATGACGGCGGCGAAATACGTCCAGAAGGCGTGGCCGAAAAGGCCCGGCGGCGTGACCCGGTTCAGCGGAATGCCGGGCACGTAGTTCGCATGCAGAAATTGCTCCAAACTGTAATACAGAATTGCAATGGCGACAAAGTAGCGCGCCGCCGTGGCTTGGATTTCGCTGAGGCGTCGATCGCCCGTGAAGGCCGGGCTGGGGCTCGCGGGGCCCCCAGCCCGGCCGAGCGGCAAGCGGGTGGTGTGGCGCAGCCACGCCGGGCCCCGCGCCAATCGATGGCCCGTGAGCGCTGCGGCGCCCGCCAAGGCGCCACCGCTGAAGGCAAGCTCCCGCAGCGCCAGCGCCAGAGCGAAGCGATTGCCGGGCTGATGCAACCACCCTGGGATATCCATGAGCAGGACGAAGAGAAAAAAGACGAGCGCGACCAGGCTGGCGGCGAGGCGTCCCTGGACGCGGGTCACCAGGCTGAGGCCGGCTGCGATGAAACAGGTACCCACAAAGTACGCCCAGAAATCGTGCCAGGGAATCCAGGGCGGTATCAAAGCGGCAATGGCGCGGTGGAGCGTGAGATGTTGGCTGCCGAAGGCCGCCAGCGGAGCGGCATAGCAGACCGCGCCCAACCACAGGACCGCGTCGCCACCGCGGCGCACGCACAGCGTGATGATGGCAGTCACGATAACGGCGCCAAAGACGCCATAGCACCAGAGCACGGGACTCAGCATCGAAGATTCCCTCAGGCTGCCATAACAGTAGAACGCCCACAATAGCCGCTTCGCGCGGGCGTTCGATAGCCAATCGGGCTGACGCAGCGATGCTACGATGCGGAAGAGGAAAGAACATGCCTGCTATCGAGCGCCCGCAAGCTCACGAAGCCGATCCGTACTTTTTCCGCTACATCGACTTGGTCGCGGGCCAGGACCCACTCGCCGTGATGGAGGCGCAGCTTGCCGAGGTGAGCGCGTTGGGCGCGAAGATCTCCGAGCAACAGTCGCAGCACCGCTACGCAGCCGGAAAGTGGAGCCTGCGGCAGGTGCTGAACCATGTGACCGACACCGAGCGCGCGTTCGCCTTCCGCACGCTCTGGTTCGCGCGCGGCTTCGAGACTCCGCTGGCCAGCTACGATCAGGAAATCGCCGCTGCCGCCGCCCAGGCGGATGCTATCGCCTGGGCCGAGCATCTCGAAGAGTTTCGCCGTGTCCGGCTGGCCAGCGTATCGCTGTTGGCGCATCTGCCGGCGGAAGCCTGGGATCGTGCCGGCATCGCCAGCGGCAAGCGCATCACGGTACGTGCGCTGGCGTTTCTGATTCCCGGCCACGTGGCGCACCACCTCGCGATTGTGCACGAAAGTTACCTCAGCGCTTAGCGCTTGGCGGCAGCTTGGAGGAGCCCGGAGCGCCAGCGGGCGGACCCTGCCGGGAATCGAAGCCCGCACTCCAAGCGACCATCGGGAGTGACCAGGGCAATAAGTGGCGAGCCACTAGTGCAGGCGGATGTAGGTGAGGGCGGAGACCGTCTGGCCAGCCTGCGTGGCTTGCGTGGGGTCGACCTGGTTGCTGTCGAAGCCGCCGGCAACAGCCGGCGCCTGCTGGAGCAGGCTGAGATCGACTTTCAGCAGAAAGAGGCCATCCTGGCGCAGGACAAGGCCGTAGGCGCGGCCGTCGGAGCCAGTGTAAACGGCCATAGTGGACGGCTGCGCGAGGGTGCTGCTCTGCCAAGGCAGGCCGTCCGGGGCGGAGGGCACGCGTCCCCAGCGGAGGGGATTGGGCTGGGCGGGAGTGCCGTTGACGGCGGCCTTCGGCAACCCAACCACGGCGATGCAGCCGCCGGTATTCGCAAGCCAGCCCAGATGGCCGACCAAATCCACATCCATGCCGCGCCAGGGCAGCGCGCAGCCGCTGGTCACCGTAAACTGCGCGGCAGGCGCCGTGCTCGTGCTTCCTTGAATCGCAGCGTTGTTGAGATTCAGATTCAGGAACGTTCCGGCGGCGCTATCGGCAGCCGTGAGTTCGCCGCTGGTAGGATCCCATGCGGCACCGGCGGTCTGGGTACCGAAAAAGGCGCCTTGCGGCGAGAGGGTGACGACCGTGCCCTGTTGCAAGTTGAGAATATCGACCCCGCTCGCGCCGCTGGCAGCCACGAACGGCGCAAAGATACGTTCGGTGCGGGAGTCATAGGCGAAATTGAAGCTGGCGGGCACGGCGATGGCGGCGGAGGTCTTGCCGGTGTTGAGATCGAGCGTGATATAGCCGGCGGCGGTATCGAGAATCGCCAGATGCCGCGCACTGTCGATCAGCATGGCGCAGACCATGCAGGAGGTGCCGTTGACGGTCACCGCGGTGTTGACCGGAAGTGCAAAAGAGCTCACGACCGAATTCTGACTGGCATCCACGACCTGCAACAGGTTGCTGGCGGCACTGGCCACGAGAATGCGATTGCCCGCAGGATCAGCGGCGGCCAGACTGGGCTGATAACCGGCCGGCATGTTCACGGTGGCGATCTGCTGCCCCGAATCGAGATTGACCACGGCCAGGGCTGCCGGTTGCGGCACGTAGGCTTCGCTGGCGATCAGCGGCTTACCGCTGGAATCGGTGCCGGCCTGAACGGCGGTGATAGCGATGGCGCTGGCGGTAGCGGGGTTCGTCGGCAGGCTGCGGACCAGGACCGAATTGGGCGGGCCAAAAGGATCCGGGTTGATGACGCTCAGCCCCAGCATGCCGGGCTGCTCGATGTTCGCCGCGACTTTCATTTCCGTCGGGCTGATTAATTGCGTACCGGTGATCGAGGCCCCACTCATGTCGATGGTGGCGCCCTGGGCAAAATTGGTGCCAAGGACATCGAAGCTGACGGGCAGGCCCGCGGTGACGATGCTGGGCGTCACGCCCGTAACCAGGGCGGTGGGATTCAGCAGGGTGAGCGTCCAGGTCGCGGTCTTGGTGGTTTCGGCGGCGGCGGTGGCCTGAATCACGACCTGATTGGGACTGGGCACGACCAGCGGCGCCTGGTAGACGCCATCCGGTGTGATGAAGCCCAAAACCGCGTTGCCGCCCTGCACGTACTTGCCGTCCTGACCCACCGCATAAAGGATGGTGGGGTTGGAGGTGTTAGCGATCTGGCCCACCATCGCCAGGCTGGAGGGCACGACCTGACCGTCGGCATTGAGGGAGGAGATGACGAGATTGCTGGTGGTGGCCGCGAGCGAGATGGCCAGCGGCGGCGGCGGAATGTAATAGGTGTTACAGCCGCCGGCACTGAGCAGAATCAGGCCGGTAAACAAAAGAAAAGGCCAAAGGCGGCGACGGCTCATGCAAACTGAATTCGTCATGCGGCGGGAAAGTCAGTGCTCATTATACCGAAAGAGAACGGCGGGTCAGTGGCCCTTGACGTGCTCAAGAATTTATCAGATATGATCCGCATCTTTTTGGAAAGCACTACCGAATTGGCGCTGGCGACCGGGGCCATTGTCTTGTCGACGGGCATCGCCTATTTGGCGCTCCAGCTTCTGTGCCGGGGCATCGAGCAAAAATTGCATCCGCATCAGTGATTTAAGGTGGACGAAGCGCATGCTGCATCCGTTACAATCGACGCCAATGCGTTCTCCTTCGCGTCGTTCGTGGGCCCTGGGAGCCGGGGCGGCTGTGATCGTTGTGGCCCTTGGGTTTTGGGGCTGGCATGCGCGGGCGAATCCCGCGGCTCCTATCACGGTCGCATCGCCTGCGGCGAAGGCCGCTGCGGCAGCGCCGGCCACCGTTAGCCACAGCATCACCATTCCCCGGCGCAGCAATTTTGTGCTGGCGATGGCCCCGTTTCATCTGTCGGCGAGCCTGCTTCACAACCTGGTTGCCGCGGCACGCCCTGTGTACGACCTGGCGGACATCCGTGCCGGCCGGACGCTCACCTTGGTGCGCAACACCGCGGGCGATTTGAAGGCGCTCGTGTATCAGATCGATCAGAACCATAAGCTTTGGATCAAGGCCGAGGCCGCCGGCATGCCCGGCGCCGGCGCCCGTACCTGGCAGGCCACGATCGAGACGATTCCGTTCACCACCCGGTTGCAGAGCGTGTGCGGTGTGGTGCAGTCGTCGCTATTTCAGGCGATCGAAGATGCCGGGGCGCAGGATGAGCTGGCCGTCAAGATGGCGGACATTTTCCAGTGGGACCTGGATTTCAACTCCGATACGCGCGCGGGCGATGAGTTTAAGGTGCTGGTCGAGGAGCACCTGCTGCAAGGCAAGTTTGCCGGCTATGGACAGGTCGTGGCGGCGCAGTACGTCAACGATGGCCGTCCCTACTCGGCACTGCGGTTTCACGACCCGCAGGGTTACATGGCTTACTACATGCCCGATGGACGGCCGATGAAGCGGGAATTTCTGAAATCACCGCTGCCGTTCATTGCGCGCGTGACCAGTGGCTTCAGCTTGCACCGCCTGAATCCGGTTTTGAAAATTTATCGTCCGCATCTGGGAACGGATTTGGCCGCACCGGTGGGTACGCCGGTGCAAGCCATCGGTTCCGGCGTGATTGCACGTGCGGGCTGGCGTGGCGAAGACGGGCGGATGGTCGAGATCCGCCATCCCAACGGCTACCAGACCTTCTATCTGCACCTGTCCAGAGTTTTAGTGCATGTGGGTGAGCACGTGGCGCAGGGACAGCACATTGGACTTTCGGGCAGGAGCGGCCTGGCGACCGGACCGCATTTGGATTTTCGAATTGAGCACGACGGCGTCTTCAAAAACTACGAGGTATTCCGCCGCAAGTTGCCGCCAGGCAAACCGATTGGCCCCAAGCTGATGCCCCAGTTCGAAGCTTTGCGCGCGCGCTACATGCCTGAGCTGGCGCAACTGCAACCAGCGAAGAATGCCGCGACGGCCACCGCTGCCCCAGCGGGCCGCCGCCCGTAAACGCCGTTTGCGATAATTAGGGCGTGGCGACGGTAACGGTCAAGCCGGCCTGGCCGGAATGGTTCTATCCTGCTAACCTGCTGACCGAGCTGCGGCTGCTGGCAGTTCCGGTCATTGTGGCCGCCGTGGTTCTTCGCAAACCGGGCTGGGCCGCCTTGATCTTCATCGCTGCGGCGGTCAGCGACGGCTGCGACGGCTGGATTGCGCGGCACTTCAATCAGCGCTCCGCGCTGGGGCTTTACCTCGACCCGGCGGCCGACAAGATTCTGATTGCGGCGCTGTTTCTGACGCTGGCGCTGGTCGGTGAAATGCCGTGGACGGTGACCATCATCATCTATATCCGGGACCTCTGCATCGTGGTTTCCGCGGCAGCTCTCTATTGGGGGGCAGGATTCCGCGACTTTCAGCCCACCTGGTGGGGGAAGGCGTCGACCACCGCCGAGCTCGCAACTGCCGGAGTCACGCTCCTGGAAGCCTGGTCGACGAACGGATTATTCCGGTTTTTGGAGCGCGTGGGCTGGGTTGCCGTCGTCAGCCTGGCCGTGGTCTCCGGCATCCACTATGCTTTCACCTCGGCCCAGCGTTACCACGCGCAACGGGCTTGACCGCTGGCGGCATCCTACGGTGCGGTGACGAAAGAACCCATCCCGATCACGCGAACGCCGTCCGCGCGGGAGCGGATGGTGCACCTCGCCGAGCAATGCTCGCGGCGCGCACGGGTGCAGAGCGACCGCGCCAAAGCCCTGCTACGGGCGGCGCGCACGCCCGAAGGCCGGCGGCGCAACGTGTTGGCGCTGATGGCGGTGTGCGGCGCCGCGGGCGCCCTGATCGGCCTGGCGCTGGGCTGGCACAGCCAGCGGCGGCGTTGAAGGAGATGCCGGAGGCGATATGTCGCATGCAACAGTACGCGAGAGCTGGGCTGGGGATCCCGGGGCCCCCAGCCCGGCCGAGCGTCAAGCGGGTGGCGTGGCGCAGCCACGTCAGGCCCCGCGCCAATCAATGTCCATGCCGGAACTCAACCGCCGCCTGGTAGAGCAGCGCGGCGCGATGGTCGATACCATCACGACCCTGCGCCGCCGCGTCCGGAGCAAAGCCCGCAACCTGATGCCCTATCAGCAACTGCGGCGGCACCCGGAAGCCGGCATGGCGCTTGCGGCAGTGGTGGGACTGATCGCCGGCCGCGTGATCGGCAGGGTCGCCGGAGGCTTTCTTCGCTAAGCTGACAGAGTGGATTACCGCGGGTTGACGCAAGCGGATGTGGCCGAGATTTTTGCGCTCGATCAGCGCTGTTTTCCGGTCGGGATTGCCTACAGCGCGGAAGAAATTGCCGCGTACTTGCGGATGCCGGGGTTTCATCAGGGCTGCTCGCGCGCGGGGCGGCTGGCCGCCGTGCTGCTGAGCGCGCTGGGCAAACGCGAGGGCCGGGCCGGGGATCCTGGGGCCCCCGGCCCCGCCAAGCGTCAAGCGGGTGGTGTGGCGCAGCCACACCAGGCCCCGCGCCAATCAATAGGCCGGGGGCACGTCATCACGGTTGATGTGGCGCCGGAGGCGCGGCGGCAGGGAATAGGGCAGGAGCTGATGCGCAACGCCGAGGCGTATTATCGCGCGCGCGGGGCGCGCGGCATGCGGCTGGAAGCGGCGGTGAACAACGCCGGCGCACTGGCGTTTTACGCGCGTTTGGGTTATCACATGACGCGGCTGCTGCCAGGCTACTACGCCGCGGATCTGGACGCACTGCGGCTGGAGCTGGACTTTTAGGATCTACCGGATTTGCCCATACCGCCGCCGCCGGGTGATTCAAGGCGGATGCGGGCGCCGGCGGGAACGAGGAGATTGGTCTTGCCCGGCAGTTCGCGTTCCTCGCCGTCCTGCACCAGCAGGGTACGGCCGCAGGCGCCATCCGACCCGCCGTTCAGACCGTAGGGGGCGAAGCGGCGGCGTTCACACAACAGCGTGACCTGCGCGGGCGCAAGCACTTCTACTTCGCGGATGAGACCATTGCCGCCGCGAAACTTTCCCGTGCCGCCGGAGCCGCGGCGGTAGGCGTAGCGATGGACGCGGAACGGATAGGCGTACTCGAGCGCTTCGACCGGCGTGTTGAGGGTGTTGCTCATGTGCGTGTGCACGCCGGAAAGGCCGTCGGCATCGGGCGCGGCGCCCATGCCCCCGCCGCAGGTTTCGTAATAAGCGTAAGGCTGGCCGGCGCGATGATCGCCAGCGGGATATTGGCCGCCGATGGTGAGGTTGTTCATCGTGCCGCTGCTGGCCGCGGGGATGCGGTCGGGCAGCGCTTGCGCGAAGGCGCGCAACAGGACATCGACGATGCGCTGCGAGCATTCGACGTTGCCGGCGGCGACGGCGGCGGGCGGACCCGCGTCGAGCACGCTGCCGGGCGGGATGACCATGGCGACCGGGCGCATCAGCCCCGCCGTGGGTGCGGCCTCGGGCGGCAGGAGGCACCGGAAAACGTAAAACGTGGCCGAGTAGGTAATGGCGGCGACGGCGTTGACACTGCCGGTGACCTGCGGATCGCTGCCGGAAAAATCAACCCTGGCGCGGGCGCGGCGCGGATCGAGCGTGAGGGCGACGTGCAGGCGGATGGGGCCGGAACCGAGGCCATCGTCGTCAAGAAAATCCTCGGCAGTAAACGTGCCCCCGGGCATGCGCCGCAGTTCGGCGTGCATGAGGCGCTCGGAGTGATCGAGCAGCGCGGCCATGTTGCGCTCCAGGCGCGGCAAGCCGTACTTGGCCGCCAAGGCCTCGAGGCGCGCGGCGCCAATGCGGCAGGCGCCCAGCTGCGCCGTCAGGTCTCCTTCGCGCTCCTGCGGCGTGCGGACGTTGCTGAGGATCAGGCGCAGCAGGCCCTGGTCGAGCTGGCCGCGGCGCATCAGCTTCAGCGGCGGGATACGAATGCCTTCCTGAGTAATCTCACGGCACAGTCCCATGGAGCCGGGATAGGTGCCGCCGACGTCGGCATGATGGGCGCGGTTGGCCACATAGAACTCCGGCCGGCGCCGGGCCCGGCCGGAGCCGGCGAAGACGGGCATAACCAGGGTGATGTCGGGCAGGTGGGTGCCGCCCTCGTAGGGATCGTTGAGGATGGCGACGTCGCCGGGCTCGAGCGCGAGTGCCTTGAGCGCGGCGGCGACCGACATGGGCATGGATCCGAGGTGTACGGGCATGTCATCGCCCATGGCGATGACCTCACCGGCGGCGTTGAACAAGGCGCTGGAGTAGTCGCGCCGCTCTTTGATGTTGGGCGAAAAAGCGGTGCGCCGCAGCGCCACGCCCATCTCCTGCGCGATGGCGTGAAAGGCGCTTTTAAAGATCGCCAGCTCAATCCCGTCGTTTACTGGCGCGGGTCCCTGCGCGGCTGCCCGGGGCCGATGCTGACCGCGCGGGTTGTGCGCGCCGCGCTTCCCGCTTGTGCTCGCCGCAGCTTGGGGGCCCCGAGGCCCCAAGCCGCGGCTGCGCTGCTCTCTGATATTCACGACGCGACCTCCAGGATCAGGTTGCGCCAGCCGTCCACGCGGGCGCGCCAGCCGGGCAGCACGACGGTGGTGGCGCTGTACTCATTAATGATGGCCGGACCGGTGAAGGCATCGCCGGCGTGCAAGCGGTCGCGGTTGTAAACGGCGCTCGCGCGCGGGCGGCCCTGGAACCAGACGGGGCGCTGGGCCACACGCGCCTGGCGGCCATTGCCGCGGCGCGGCGTCTGGCGCCGCATTGACAGTGGGGAAGAGGCCGCAATCATGCGGACGCGCACGCTCACCACCTCCAGTGGCCGTGCGGCATCGGCGTAGCCGTAGCGGCGCTCGTGCAGACGATGGAAGCGCGCGGCAAAGCCGGCGCCCGCCGGCAGCGTCAGCTCAAAGCCCTGGCCGGCGTAGCGGACGTCGAGCGAGCGCTCAGCCACCGCGTGCAGGTGCTCGGTGCGCATTTCCTGTGCGCCCTGGCGCTCGAGCTCGCGGAAGATGTGTTCGAGCCGGGGCGCCAGGGCCGGCGTGACTGGCGCCATGACGGTGCGGGAGTAGTCCCGGACCATGTCGGAGCGCAGAATGCCCACCGCCGAAAGCGCGCCTGGCAGCCGCGGGACCAGGACGCGGGGAATCTCCAGCGCCTCGGCCAGCGCGCAGGCGTGCAGCGGGCCGGCGCCGCCAAAGCAGACAAGGGTGAACTCGCGGGGATCGTAACCGCGCTCGACCGAAATCACCCGCAACGCCTTGGCCATGGCGGCCTCGGCGAGGCGCACAATCCCATCGGCAAAGGCTTCTACCGTGGCCACGCTGCCTTTGGCGGCGTCGAGAAAGCAGCGCGCGCGGGTCACCTCAAGCCGCATGCCGCCGCCCAGTAGGCCGGCAGCGTCGAGCCGGCCAAGGATCAGGTTGGCATCGGTGACGGTGGGACGCTCGCCCCGGCCGTAGCAAATCGGTCCGGGATCAGCGCCGGCGGAAGCGGGGCCGACCTGCAGCGCACCGCCGGCATCGAAGCTGGCGAGCGAGCCGCCGCCGGCGCCGACGGTGTGAATATCGAGCATGGGCACGGCCACGGGCAGGCCCAGGACCTGCGCTTCGTGGGTCGTGTGCAACCCGCCGTTCTCCAGCAGCGCCACGTCGGTCGAGGTGCCGCCCATGTCGAAGCTGAGGATGCGGTCGAAACCAGCCTGGCGCGCAGCCTGGTACGCTCCCACGACGCCGCCGGCGGGGCCGGAAAGGATGGTGCGCACGGGTTCCCGGGCCGCCGTCGCGGCCGAGGTAATGCCGCCGGAGGATTGCATCACATGCAGGCGCGCGCCCGGATTCTGGCGCCCTAATCCGGCATCCAAGTCGCGCAGGTAGGCACCCATTTTGGGGGCGAGATAGGCATTCAGCAAAACTGTGGCGCCGCGTTCGTATTCGCGGAACTCGGGCAGGATGGCGTGCGATACGGAAATGGGCACGCCCAGAGAGGCGAGGGCAGCGGCGACGGCACGCTCGTTGGCGGAATTGGCGAAGCCGAACAGCAGCGAGATGGCGATGGCCTCCGGCCGGGCGGTGGCGACGGCTTCCGCCAGGCGCGCCAGATCGGCAGGCGTGGGAGCTTGCAGGACGCTGCCGTCGGGCAGCGTGCGCTCCGCGATCCCGAAGCGCAAGGACTCCGGCGCGAGCGGCGCGGGTTGCGGGTTCGACCAGCGATAGAGCTCCGGACGCGCCTGCCGGCCGATGGCGACCGTATCTTCGAAGCCGGCGGTGGTGATGAAGGCAACGCGGGCGCCGGTGCGCTCCAGCAGGGCATTCGTGCCGACGGTCGTTCCATGGCGAACTTCGGCCGCTGCGGCATCGAGTTGCTTCAGGCTCTGCAAAATGGCCTGGCCAGGATGGCTCGGCGTGGACAGCAGCTTGAGCACACGCAGCTCGCCCTCCTCGACCCAAACGCAGTCGGTGAAGGTTCCGCCGGTATCGATGGCGATGCGACGGGAGGCGACGGCCACGCTCACGAACGCCTCCGCGGCCGGCCGGGCCGGGGATTCACGGGTCCGCAGCCCGGCCGGACGTTAAGCGGGTCGCGTGGCGCCGCCCCGCGGGGCCCCGCGCCAGTCAATGTCCGGCGCGGAGTGGGCAGCAGCGCGGGCCGGACTTCGACGCCGGCGCGGCCGCGCTGCAGGGCGGCGGCATCGTTGAGGGGCGCCGCCGCGCTCGGCCAGCCCATAACGGCGGCGGCTTCCGCCAGCGGATGCGGTTCGGAGGGGGCGCCCATCAGGCTGCTGGGTTCGGTGATGAGCTCGCCCAGGCGCGCTTCCGTGGCCGTCATGAAGACCCCGGCGGAGCGGCGGACGGTCTGGGCGACGTGTTCGGCGGCGCGCTGGCGGGCTTCGTCGGGCCGGCGGGCGCGGATGGCGTCCATGATGAGCTCGTGCTCGTGCACGAGCTGCGGTCCGTAGGCGTCCATGGCAATGATGAGATAAAAAAAGCGCATCAGCCGGGACTGAATCGCCGTCACGATTTCCACCAGATGCTCATTGTGAGTGGCCTGGGCGATGCCTACGTGCAGGTTGAAATTGCGCTGCAGGAAGGTGGCGTAGCTGGCGCGCACGCCCACCCGGTACTCGTACTCGGCCGCCTGTTCCAGCGCCTTGAGCTGTTGCGGCTGCACGCGCAGCGCCGCCAGGCCGGCCGCCGCGGGATCGACGATGAGCTGTACTTCATGCAGGTTATGGAACTCGGCGAGCGTGAGCGGGGCGATAAAGTAGCCGCGGAAGGGGACGATGGTGATCAGGCCGTCGCGCTGCAGGCGCTGGCAGGACTCGCGCACCGGGGTGCGGCTGACCTTGTAGCGGCGGCAGAGCTCGGCCTCGCTGAAAGGCTGCCCCGGGCGCAGCGCGCAGGTAATGATGTCCTGTTTGAGGGTGCGGTAGAGGCGTTCGGCGGTGGTCATCAGAAATAGCCTGGCGCAAACGGTGCAATCAACAATCGGTATACAATCCGTGATCCTACGGTGTGCCGTGGGGTGCTGTCAAGACGGGAGGTGCGGGGCATATCCAGAGAATACAGCCATATCTTCCCCAAGCACAAACTCGGACTCAAAATTAAATTGACAAACTGATTTTGATGAATTATAAATGGCCGGAGCGGGTGCAGCCGGAGAGTCCATTTCAGTCACCCGCCACAAAGGAGTCTGTCCATGAAGACGCTATTCCGTTTGCGCACCCTGGGGCTCGCGCTGGCGCTCGCCCTGGCGGTCCTGCCGGCCGCTCAGGCCCAGTCCAGCGGGCAGATTCAAGGCGTGGTGAGTGATCCCAGTGGCTCCGCGATCCCGGGCGTGAAGGTGGTGGCCACCAACACCGCCACGGGCACGACGCGTGCGGTGGAGACCGGCGTCGACGGCCGCTTCCTGCTGCCGGCACTGCCCCTCGGGCCCTACAGCCTGACCTTCAGCCATGTGGGTTTTACCACCACCAAGGTGGCGGGCATCGTGCTGCAGATCGGCAGCAACATCGTGCGTCACGACGCGCTCAAGCTGGCGGCGCAGCAGACCACGGTCGAGGTCTCGGGCACGCCGCCGCCCATTGACGTCACCAAGAGCAACGTCGCCGGCGTCATTACCACCAAGCAGATCACGCAACTGCCCATCGCCAACCGGCAGTACCTGGATCTGTCGCTGCTCATGCCGGGCACGACCCAGGACGCTTCGCGCTCCTTTTACAACAACGTGCAGATCGGCGGTGGCGGCCATTACTACTCCAACAGCT
This sequence comes from Acidobacteriota bacterium, assembly GCA_004299485.1. NCBI lineage: Bacteria > Pseudomonadati > Acidobacteriota > Acidobacteriota bacterium. The sequence continues at coordinate 301,652 of SCQP01000016.1, read as the reverse complement.
TCACCGTGGACGGGGTGAACAACAACTGGGCGGAGATGGGCGAGCCGCGCCAGAATATCCCCGAAGGCGCGGTGCAGGAGTTCAAGGTGTACACGTCGCAGTACGCCGCCGGAACCGGAGGCATGGCCACCGGCGGGGCGGTCGCCGTGGTCACCAAGAGCGGCACCAATGCCTTCCATGGTGATGTCTTCGAGTACTGGCGCAATCAGGGACTGAACCGGGACAACCGCTTCCAGCAGGCGGCCGAGCTGGCGCAGCATACCGGCAAGGCGCCGCTCAACCGCAATCAGTTTGGCGGCGATCTGGGCGGGCCCATCGTCAAGAACAAGCTGCATTTTTTCGGCAGTTGGGAATCCACACTCACCCACAGTTCCTACACCGTCTTCAGCAACAACCCGGCGATTTTTGGCGGCTTCGAGGGCGTGTTTCCGCGGCCCAGCCACGACGACTTGCTGAATCTGCGCTTCGACTACCAGATCAATGCCAACCAGATGATGTTTGCGCGTTATAGCCAGGAGTGGAACCTGCTTACCTGCCAGGGCTGCGGCGGCGACCGCGCCTCCAATTCCGGCTACGACGGCTTGATCCCGCGCAAGTCGCTGGTGGCCGGCCACACCTGGCAGCTCAGCTCCAACGTGGTGAACAATTTCCGCTTCCAGTACGCGCGCTCCGCCTACCTGCTGGCGCCCACCCAGTGCCCCCAGGCCTGCGGCCAGAACATCTGGACGACGCTGGGGCAGTATCCGGCGTCGCGCTTCGCCCCCTACCATGTGCAATTGAATTTCCCCGATTTTGCCTGGGGCAGCGACTATGGCGAAGTGGGCATCGAGCACCATTACGAGTACAAGGACACGCTCAGCATTCTGCACGGCGCGCACAACATCCAGGCCGGCTTCGATATCCAGTACGTGCCCTTCGCCGATGACGGCAGCTACGATCATCTCGGCCATTTCTCCTTCAACACCGATCCCAGCCAGCCGCTCAACCCCAGCAACGCTCCCAATAACGCCAGCTTCAGCGCCGCCAATCTGTACTATCCCGCCAGCGGCACGACGCCGGCCTACGGTCCAACGTCCTTTTTCCAGCTGCAGCCGCCGGTGACGACCTCCGTGCCGACCGCGGACACGAGTTATTTTTTCAGCGACCAATACACCGGCATCCGCAACCTGAACCTGAGCCTGGGGCTGGTGTACGATCGCCAGTTCGGCTCCTTCAACGAGCACATCAACCCGGCCGCGTATCCGCAGCCGGTGCCCTTTCTGGGTGACCCGTCCCAGCGCGGCGACAAGAACAACTTCGGGCCGCGCCTGGGCCTGAGCTGGGATATGAATGGCAACGGCCGGGATGTGCTGCGCGCCGGCTACGGCATTTACTACGGCAATATCCAGACGCTGCAGAATTTCGGAGAAGACCGCAACTTCGCGCAGCAGGAAATCCTGATTAGCTGCAGCAAGCCCGGGCAGGCGAGCTGCCCCAGCTATCCCGACGCCACTGGTCCGGCGCTCACCATCCTGCCGACGCTGACCGTGCTGGCGCCCAATTTCCAGAATCCCTATTCGGAGCAGTACAATCTGGGCTTTTCGCGCGAGCTTTCGCCCAACTTCTCCCTGAACGTCGATGGGGTGTATGAACTGACGCTGCGCGACTACAAA
>SCQP01000015.1 GCA_004299485.1 Acidobacteriota bacterium | reverse complement strand
AAACATAGCGAGGCCGACGGCGAGGGGGTCGAACATGGACTGCACGCCGGTGAGGATGGTGACATGGTTGCGGCCAGGGACCATAGTCACGTTGGCGTGGCCGCCGCACTGCTTGAGGGCCGCGGCCATGGAATCGGCCTGTTGCGCCGCGCCGGGATAGTCGTGCTCGGCGTACGCAAGGAAAAACGGCGGCGCGCCCGGCGCCACATGTCGCAGCGGCGAGGCGTCTTCCCACACCGCATGTTCGGGTCCAAACACCGGCGCCAGGTAGCCGTCCAGCTCAAAATACGGCGGCAGGTCATAGACGCCGCTGATCGCAATTACGCCGGCGACATCGGCTTCGGGCTGATAGCGCGGATGCACCGCCAGCAGCGCCGCCAAATGCCCGCCCGAGGAATGCCCGCCCAGCAAAATTCCGTCGCTCTGAATGCCGCTCTCGGGGCTGAAGCGCAGCACGCAGGCCGTCGCCGCCGCCACATCCTCAATCGCCGCCGGGTAGGGAAACTCCGGCGCCAGTCGGTGATTGGGCAGCGCCACCGCATAGCCAAAGCCGGCGAGCAGCTCGCCCAGGGCATGGTACTGCTCTTTATCGCCGCCCTGCCATGCGCCCGCATGGACAAAGACCAGCAATCGGGGCGAAGGCTTGTCGGGCAAAAACAAATCCAGTTTTTGCCGGGGATGCTCCCCATAGGCCATGTCGGCCAATACGTGCGCCATGACTAGTGTCCGGTCTCGGTGGTGTGATCGGAGATGATGCGCCAGCCCTCCGGAAACTTCCGCCACAGCAGCGTGAATATGCCTTGCGGATGATCGTTGGCCCGCGCCAGGTGAAAGTGCCCGACGACGTAGGCGTAGCTCCGCCCCAGTAGCGTCACCTGCAAATCCGTGAAGGTCAGCGTGCCCATGGCGGCCCGGTCGGGATAATTCTTGCGGTAATGTTCCCGCACCGTCTCCCAGCCTTTGGTGACGCCGCCGGCGCCAATGAACTCGGTCTCCGGGGATTTCCAGTAGGCCGCCATGAAGCCATCAATGTTGCCCCGGTTCCAGGCTGCCGCTTCCGCCGCCATCTGCTTGCGAATCACCACCGCCGCAGCCGGCGCTGGCTGCGGTTTTACCTTCGCTCTTGTTTTTGCCGCGGGCGCCACTGCCAGTCCCGCCGCCATTGCGCACAGCAGCCAGAAAGAGTGCATGCCCCATGGTATCCTGTAGTTTCATGATTCGCTCGTTCCAGCGCTGTTGTTGTTGCTGATTGCGGCCCGAGCCCTGCCCTCGCTTCTGCGATAGGCTTTTATCCCTTCCGAGGCAATCATGAGACTCCTTTCGGTTCTATTGTTCGCAACTGTTCTCCTTCCGGCGCAGTTGACTGGCGCGGGGCCTGGCGCGGCTGCGCCCCGCCACCCGCTTAACATCCGGCCGGGCCGGGGGCCCCGGCAGCCCCAGCCCGGCCGGGTGTCGCTCACCGGCCTCTGGGTCGGCACGGCCCAGCGCGGCGCCATTACCACCCCAGTCACTCTGCAAGTCACGCAAACCGGTAGTCACATCGAGGCCACATTCCTCAATGGCCCGCAGCACTCACGCGCCTATTCCGGCAGCCTGAACGGCACCACGCTGGAGCTTCAGTTTCCCGACTACGCCAACGCGCTCACCGCGACGGTCGAGCACGGCGTTCTGACGGGCACCTTTGCCGGCTACGCCAAGCCCGAGTTGCTCCGTCTGCGCCAGGTTCCCGACATCGCCGGCAACTGGAGCATTGCCGTGCGTGGCCCCAAAGGTGAAACCGCCTGGAAGCTCCAGGTCGAGCAGAAGGGAACGGCCGTCCAGGCCGTCGTTCTCCGCATCGATGGCGACACCGGCATGCTGTACGGCAGCTTTCACGATGGCGTCTTCACCCTCAGCCACTTCAACGCCGACGGCCCCAACACGCTCACCCTCAGCCTGCTGCCCGACGGCACCCTCCAGGCCGGCCGCTACATTGCCCATCGCGTCGCCGCCACGCCTGCGGCGCCGCAGCCCGCGGTCGATGACCCCCTCCAGCACACCCGCATGGAGCACCCCGACGAGCCCCTGCGCTTCCGTTTTCCCGACCTTGCCGGCCACATCGTCTCCAGCACCGACGCCCGCTTCCGCGGCAAGGTTCTGCTGGTGACGGTGGGCGGAAGCTGGTGCCCCAATTGCCACGACGAAGCCCCCATGCTGGTGTCGCTCTACCACCGCTTCCATGCCCGCGGCCTTGAGATCGTCGATCTCGACTTCGAGGAGGCCGCGCAACTCGCGGATCCCACACGCCTGCGCGCTTTCATCCGCGACTACGCCATCCCCTATCCGGTCCTGCTCGCCGGCATGCCCGACCAGCTCGATCAAAAACTCCCCGGCATCTCCGGTCTGAACTCCTGGCCGACGCTGTTCTTCATCGGCCGCGACGGCTTGGTCAAAGCCATTGACACGGGCTTCGCTGGGCCGGCCACGGGAGCGGCGCACGCGCAGCTCATCGCAGAAACCACCGCACTCGTCCAGCGCCTGCTGGCAGGCCGGTAGGGGAGTATTTCAGTATTTCAGTAGATCAGTATTTCAGTTTTAAGGCTCGGAGGGGAGCTACGCAGCGAGCTTATTCTTCACGTACTTCGTGTCCTCTTCGATGCGCCGGCGCGTGTGCTCCATGGTCGGGATCGCGCCCTTGAGACCCTGCGCCACTGGAATCAGCAGTAGCAGTCCGATCATGGCGTAGCCCACGCCCACAATCAGCAACGCCCAGCGCCAGCTATTCAGGCCGTAGGAGATCACGCCTACGAGCGCCAGGCTCAGCCAGCAGAAGGCAAAAAACAGAAACAGGCCGGCGGTGGCTCCGAGGCCGATCAGCATCTTCATGGAGCGCGACTGTTCCTTCAGCTCCGCGATCGCGAGTTGCACGAGGTCGCGTCCATAGGCGGCGGCCTCGATGAACAGCCCGCGCAGCATATCGAGAGTGGAAGCGTCGGGGTTATCCGATGGATGGGGAGGGATGGGAGGTATGTTGCTGCTCATCGCCGTGGCCTCTGAAATTCATGGAGGGTGTTGTACGCCTGCGCCGCCGGAGTCGTGCGCAAAAGGTTGTAGTTGGCATTGATGCGCGTGCCGCCCCCGATGGAGGCAAAGGCAATCAGCGCCCAGACGATGGCCATCAACCCCAGGCCAAGGATTAACGTCCACTCTCCCGCGGTTTGGCCCACCTGGTCGTATGCGGGCCGGTCATCCCGTCTCTTCGCCATGGCTCAATACCAGTACCCGTGATGGATCACAATCGCGGTAAACGTGATCGCCCAGGCCACGATGGCCAGAATCCAGATCTTCAAATAGATGGGAACCCGTCCACTCCCTTCCTGGAGCCATCCGCCGTAGTCGTGCAGCGGCTCGATCCCCTTGCCGTCATAGTGGCCGTGCTCCCCGCGTCCGCTCAGAAAAATCAGGCACACGAAACTCGCCAGGGCAAAACCCAGCAGCACCGCAAACGCACCGCGCTGGATGATGATCAGATGGCTGAATTGGCCCATCGCCTGACTGGATGCCCGTCAGCTCTGCTGCGTTGCCGTCCTCACGCATAGGCCAGATGCAGCAGGCGTACGAGGAAGTCTGAAAAATAGAGTGCGAACAGTCCAAAGATCAACCACAGCGCCAGCTTTCGCCACAGCCGCGGCCGCGCCGGCACGGCCGTCGCGCCTGCCGCCCGCAGCGGCATCACATTGCCGCGCTTGAGATCGCGGAACTGCCCATTCTGCACCGCCCACGCCAGCACCTCGGCGCTCCCGCCCATCGACAGAATGAAAAGAATCAGCCAAAGATGTAAGGTCATGAAAGTTCTCAGTTCTCAGTTTTCAGTTCTCAGTTCTGTTCTGGACGCCCCGGGTGCGCCTTAGGGCGCAACCGCCTGACTGAAAACTGAAAACTGACAGCTCCTGCTCACCCGCAGCACGGCGTCTTCGGCTCCTTTGGTTGGGTGCGGGGGCAACACTGATACAACTTCTGGATCGTTACCCCGGTCGGCAGCGGAATCGGGCCTTCATACGGCGGCATGGTCAGGCCGGGCTTGCGCGCCGGCTCCAGCGCCGCGTCAATGCCGCTGTCGGCCGCGTTCGAGTCAATATGCTCGCCGATGAATTCGACGGCAATGTAATTCGACACCGCCCAGATCTTGGCCGACTCCAGGTCGTCCTTAAAGAAGGGCATTGCGCTGCCCGTAATCCCGTTCATGATCTGGTAATAGAGCAGGCCGCCCGACCAGGGCTGCCGCTTCAGCAGCGTGAAGTTGAAGGGCTTCGGGTGCAAGTAGCGCGCCGCCGGTCCGTTGCCGTCGCCCACCTCGCCATGGCAGTAGATACACTCCTGCTGATACACAAATTCTCCGCGCGCCAGCTCCTCCGGCGTCGGTGGGTAGGGATTGGGCATGTCGCGCCATTGCGGCGGCACGTGCGCGTTCAGGTACTGCACGTTGTCGTCTTCGCCCTTGGCGTAGGCGGCGATGAGTTTCTGCTTCCAGTAGCGCTGCCGCGCCATGCGCTGATCGGCCAGCTTGTCCCCCAGCGACTGAATGAAGGCAATCAGTTCGGTCATCTGCTGATCGTTCAAGAAGGCGAAATCGGGCATGATCGAAACCGGCCGGGTGTAGCGCGGGTCGGTAAAATGCGCCACATGCCAGTCGTCCGAGTGCATGCCGCCCTCCTGCGCGAGGTCAGGACCGGTGCGCTCCGAGCCCAGCAGATGGGGGCTGTCCTCGATGTAATCGCCCGCCTGCGAAACCCGCATATGTGTATACGTCCAGTCGCTAGGCCGAATGTATTGGGAGTGGCAGCCGATACAGCCGTTGGCGACATAGAGGCTGCGGCCTGCGTTCTCGAGCGGGGTGCGCGGCCGGTAAGTGGCGCTGCCGTGGATGGGTGCGGTGATCGCCGGCAGAAACAGCACCACCGACGACGTGCAGGTGGCGATAATGGCAATACCCAGCGCAACTGTGCGTGGCGTCGCCATTGCTAACGGGCCTCCATGGCGGGCTCGATGTAGTCGCTGGCCAGCGCCAGCTCCTGCGCGCTGCGCTCTTTGTGCAGTTGCACCGTGCGCCAGTAGTTATAGAGCTGAATGGCGGCGCCGACGACGATGAAGCAGCCCAGCATGGCGCGCATGATGTAGTCGTTCATGATCTCCGGCAGTACCCGGTAGACCACCTCGCCGTTGCGCCAGGCGTTGCCCTGTATGAAGCCGGCGTCGTCGAGCACAATCGTGAAGCCCACCATCCCAATGAGCATCAGCCAGTACTGCAGAGATGCCAGCCGTTCGCTCCAAATCTCGCCGTACATCTCCCGCAGCGCGCCGTAGCCGGCGCCGCAGGCGATGAAGCCCGCAAAACCCAGCAGCCCGAGGTGGCTGTGGCCGACCACGACGTTGGTGAAGTGGGTGATCCGCTGCACCGATGGCAGCGACAGCAGTGTCCCTTCCACCGAGGTGAAGAAGTAGAACACCGTTCCGGCAAACACGAACCGCAGCACCACGCTGTCGGGAATCCGCCACCATTTGCCGCGCAACGTCATCCATTGGTTGGTCAGAAAGGCGAAGACCGGAATGAGCAGGCCCACGCTGTTGATCTCGGCCACAAACTTCAGCCAGGCCGGCGCCGGCGCTTCAATCAGATGGTGCGTGCCCACCTGCAGGTAAAAAGCAAAGTAGGGCCAGAAGCCGATCAGGCTGAGGGTGTGGCTGTAGAGCGGCTGATCGCTCTCGCGCGGAATCCAGAAGTAGCACAGCCCCAGCGCCAGCGGCGTGATCCAGGTGCCGAAAATGTTGTGCGCGTAAAACCACGACCACTCCGCATCCACCATGCCATACAGCGCGCCGCTCGGCCTCCACATCACGTTGCCGAGAAAATAGACAATGCAGGTCGCCGCCAGGCCGCCGATCAGGTACCACATGGTGACGTAGATCAAATGCTGTTTGCGCCGCCGCAGGGTCTGCAGCACGTTCCAGGTCAGCATCAGCAGGCAGGCCATAATGATCAGGTCGATTGGCCAGACATATTCGGCGTATTCGTGTGACTGCGTGTAGCCGGCGGCGAGGGTGAAGATGCCCAGGACCACGGACAAGTTCCAGAGCCACATGGTCCAATTGCCCAGGCGCTCGCTGTAGAGTTCGGTGCGGCAGAGGCGGCAGAGGGCGTACAGCATCGCCCCGATCAGCAGCATCGACAAGAACCCGAACACGTTGGTGTTCACATGGATCGGCCGGATGCGGGGAAACAACAGATAGCGCGTCTTCACCAGCTCGGGCGAGACCAGTTCGGTCGCCGCCGTCAGCCCATACACGACTGCCGTCAGAAACCACCAGGCGCCGGACATAATGAAGCGCCGCGCCGTGGCTCCCGGACTGGTGTCTATAAATTTGAACCTGTTCATCGTCCGCCTCCGCCTGCCCCCTGGCCTCTGGCCCCTGCCCCCTTCTTCTTGTTCTTCGGCTTCACCGGCCCGTTCGGCAGCACCACCCACGGCCCGTTCGGGATCTTCGGCACCGGCGTCTCGATCCGCGGCCGCGACGGAAACGCGCCCTGCTCCTGGCCGCGCAGGCGTGCCGGGGGATTGCCCACGATGTGGTAGGCCGGCTCCTGAATCGTCGTCGCCGACGGCGCTTCCGGAATTCCGGAGCCATAGCGCTGGCGCACATAGCCGACAAGCTGATCGCGCTGCGCCTCGCTCAAATAGAGCCGGAACTCATGCCAGCGCGGCCCCAGGCTGGGAGTGGTCGCCATGCCGGAATTGGTGACCATGCCGTTGCTGATGGCCGCAAAAAGCTGGGCATTGGTGCGCTGGGGAACAAGCTGGTTTAAATTCGGGGGCGCCGGGTTGTACTCGAGGCCTGCGGGCGCATCGCCGCGGCCGCTGGCCGCATGGCAGAACTCGCACTGGTCGTGATACAGCTTCGCCCCCAGCGCGGGCGCGTAGGTCACGCGCAGCGGCGGCAGGCCAAAGTCCACGTTGTCGTACCCCATCCCGTCGCGGGGCACGGTTCCGGCAGGCAGTGGAATGCGCGGCGCCTTGCGCGGCCCATAGGTGTAGTTGAAGGACATCTCGTCCTTAAAAAAGCCGACTCCCTGGTAGAGCCACCAACACCCGAACACGGCGGCGATGGCCAGCGCCACTAGCGTGGTCCAGCCAATCTGGCGCAGGTGCTGCTCCTGGGGATCGTCTTCAAATGGGCGCAGGGGGTTCATGGGTTAGTGCCTCACGGGATGCCAGACGAGCGCCTCATGCATCACGGGATCGCGCACCGGGAACAGCGGTACCCGCTTCATCGCCCACAGGTAGCAAAGGCCGTAGGCACCTGCGAAGCCGCAGCTCAAAAACGCCGAGCTGATCAGCGGTGGAAAGCCGTGCTGCCACACCGAAACATCCACCATCAGGTTCTGCTGCAGCCACATCCCGCCCAGCGACAGGCAGGCGATATAGGCAAGCGTCGCCGGCCGGCGCTTATAACTGCGGCTCAGGCCGAAACCGAAGGGCAGGAAAAACGCCAGCGTCAGCGTCACCCACGACAGCGTCACCCAGGGATGCTGCTGCGACAGCCGGATCAGAATATGAATGTCATCCTGGCGGTTCGCGTACCAGAGCGCCATGTACTGCGCCCAGAACTGATAGCCCCAGAAGATGGCGAAGGCGAAGGCGATCAGGCCGGTGTCGTGGAGCACGCCGGCGTCGATGATCTCCTTCAGGCCGAAGCGCCGCCGCCACAGCACCGCCAGCAGTTCCATCATGGCGCAGCCGGCGTACCAGCTCGAGATGAAGAAGAACCAGGGGTAGATGTAGTTGTACCAGCCGATGTAGAGCGAGACGTTGAGGTCCATGCCCAGCACGCCGTACAGGTAGCAGAAGCAGAACGCCAGCAGCACCCAGAGCCGGCTGAGCTGCCGCTGCGCCCGCTTGGCGTCGGCGCTGCCCTTGGCGGTGAGGGCCTCATAGTCGTTGCGCCGGTCGGCCCGCGTCGAGACCAGGAAGAAGTACCAGCTCAGCCACGCCAGAAAGACGAAGATGCCGATGTCGCGCGTCAGCAGCCAGGTGTGGTTCAGCCAGGGCAATTTCACTGGATGGTCCCACCACGTATACAGAACCCTGTGCTCGAACAGCAGCGGAATGAACAACACGGCGCTCAGGATGAGCGGCGCCGCCATGCCTTCGGCGATGCGCTGCAGCGGCCGCGCCCAGCGCGCATTGCAGCCCCGCGTCACCGCCGACCAGACCACGCACGCCTGCGCGATGCCGGTAAAGAAGATGAAATCTCCCAGGTAGCTCAGCCACAGCGCCTGTGGATTGGTGAACAGCAGCCAGAGGAAGGCGAGCACTCCAATCCCCAGCAGGATCCAGAGCGTGACGTACATGTGGCGCGGCGCCGTGCCGCGCAGCTCGGCAATGTGCGCCGGTACAACGAAGGTTTGGGTGCTCACTTTTCTGCTCCCCCCCATTCGACGGGCAGGGCCAGGCGGCCGCGTTCGGGGTTAAAGACCAGCCAACTTTTCTGTGCTCCGCTGCGCTCGAGCCGGCTGCGCAACTCCCCCGCCTCCTCGCGGGCGCAGGCCAGAAAAATACCGTAATGGTCGTGCATGAACTCGGGTCGGTACGCGGCCGGCAGGGTCAGGTGCGGAAACTGGCCCTTCACGAAGCACGCGCCCGTGCATGCAAAGGCGGCGTACAGCACCGTCATTTCAAAGCAAATGCAGATGAACGGCGGCCAGCTCACAATCGGCTTGCCGCCCACCACCAAGGGCCAGTTGCGCGACATCCAGATCGCCATGGCGAAGGCGACGACGACCCCGCCAAAGATGCCCCCCAGCAGCGTCCACAGCCGCACGACGCTAGTGGTCGCCCCCGGCCGCAGCTCGCGCACCGTCTCCTCGTCGGCAAACGGCGAGTAGGCCTCGAACTCGAGGCCCTGGTCGCGCGCCTGCGCCAGTGCCCGCCGCCAGGGATGCTCGTTAGCAAACGACCCCGCCACGCCGCAGAACGGCAGTTGCAGTGTTCTCGTATCAGCCACTGGGCAGCACCTCCTCTTGGGCTGTCTCGGGCCACAGCCCCGCGCCCTTGAAGGCTTCGATCATCCGCCGCCCTTCGATCACATCGCGCTTGACCTCGGCGACCGGCAGCGAGGGCGCAAATTGAATGAAGAGCAAAAACTGCAGCAGGAACCAGCCGAAGCTGCCCGCCACAATGGCGACTTCGGTCCATTGCAGATGCCACAAGCCCCACGAGCCGGGATCGAAGCTGTACGCCAGCGTGGTCACGATCAACACCAGCCGCTCCAGAAACATCCCGATGTTGATCAGAATCGAGATGAGGAACAGGCCCACGAGGCTGCGCCGCACCCGCCGGAAGAAAAACAGCAGCGGGAACAGCACGTTGCAGACGCTCATGATCCAGAACGGAATCCAGTAATGGCCGAACGCCCGCAGCCAGTAGGCGGTCTTCTCGTAGGTGTCGCCCGAGTACCAGGCCACAAAGTACTCGCTGGCGTAGGAGAAGGCCACGATGCTCGAGGTCAGAATGATGAGCTTGGCCAGCGCCTCGCAGTGGTCGATGGTGATGTGCTCTTCGAGATGGAACCAGCTCCGCAGTGGAATGATGAGCGTCAGCACCATCGCCAGGCCGCTGAAGATGGCGCCGGCGACGAAGTAGGGGGGGAAGATCTCCTCATGCCAGCCCGGCAGCAGCGACAGCGCGAAGTCCCACGACACCATGGTGTGCACCGACAACACCAGCGGCGTCGCCAGCCCGGCCAGCAGAATGTAGAGCTTCAGGTACGGCTTGACCTGCCGCAGCGACCCCACCCAGCCCAGCGATAAAATCCCGTAAATCGTCCGCCGCCAGCCGATCGACTGATCCCGGATCTCGGCAAAATCGGGAATCATGCCGAGGTACCAGAAAATCAGGCTAACGGTGAAGTAGGTGGAGATGGCGAAGATGTCGAGGACTAAGGGCGAGCGGAAATTCACCCAGACGTGGCGGTTGTTGGGGTAGGGAAAGACCCAGTAAAAGCGCCACGACCGTCCCAGATGGAGAATCGGAAACAGGCCCGCGGTGGCGATGGCGAAAATCGTCATCGCTTCCGACGCGCGCGAGAACGAGGGCCGGAACTTCGCCCGGAACAGATACAAAATGGCACTGATGAGCGTGCCCGAGTGCGCAATCCCGATCCAGAAGACGAAGCAGGTGATGTACACGGCCCACATCACGGGCCAGGCCAGCCCGCTCACCCCCATGCCCTGATACATCTGCCAGCCCCAGGCCACCCCACCGATCAGCACCAGCAGGCCGCAGAAGCCGGTGCCGATCATCCAGCCCAGCCCGGGCGGGTGCCGCACCGGCCGCAGGATGGTGTGGCTGACCTCGCCTAGAGTGTGTTTCGCCGGCTCGATTTCGTAGGTCAGCATGGGAGTTACGAGGGCCCGTCCCCGTAAGGCTTTTGGCCACCGGGGGCGTTGAGGACGAATTTGGTTTTCTTCTGGTAATGGACTGCGGGGTAGGTATTTTCCTCGGCGAACATGCCGTAGCTGCGGTTGAGCGCCGTCAGCTGCGACACCCGGCTGGCGGGGTCGAGCAAGTCCCCGAAGACGATGGCGTTGGTGGGGCAGGTCTGCTGGCAGGCGGTCTGAATATCACCGTCGCGGATGGCGGTGTGGTTGGTGCGCGCATCGAGCTCCACCAACTGAATGCGCTGCACGCAGAAGGTACACTTCTCCATTACGCCTTTGGCCCGCACCGTCACCAGGGGATTCAACTGCTGGTTCAGCGGCTCCGACCACTGAGGCGTAAACCAGTTGAAGCGCCGGACTTTGTAAATGCAGTTGTTGGAGCAGTAGCGCGTGCCCACGCAGCGGTTGTAGGCCTGGCCGTTCAGCCCCTCATCGGTGTGGTACGCCGCAAACACCGGGCAGACGTACTCGCAGGGCGCGTTGCCGCACTGCATACAGGGCATGGGGATGAAGCGGATGTCGGGATTGATCTCCGTCGCCGGGTGCGCCTGTTCGCCCTCATACTGCTCCACCCGGATCCAGGTCATCTCCCGGTGGGACTGGCAGCCCGAGCGTCCCCAGACGGCGATGTTGTTTTCGGCGTAGCAGGCCGCCTGGCAGGCGTTGCAGCCGATACAGCTCGATAAATCAATCGTCATGCCCCAGCGGTGATTCAGGTAGGGATGGTGGAAGTGGTAAAAGCTGTCGGGCCCCACCGTTTCCCGCGCCGCCGCGCTCTCGGCCTCGGCCACCGTCACCGCCAGGGCAATGTTTTTGTCAAACTGATTGCGCTCCGGCTGCAGGTTGGCGAGCGCCCGCGTCCGGCCGGTGTGCTCGAGCGTGACCTTCACCGTCTGCGGCGCCCAGACGCCATCGGTGCTATCCGCGCCTTGCAGCGGATGCGGCGATTCGCCCGCGCCATTGGCGAACATGCCGAAGTCGGTGTGTCCCTGGCCCAGCATCACGCCCACGCAGTCCTCGCGGATCCAGGTGGTGACGTACAGCGAAAAATTCGCGGCTCCATGCGGCGACACGATGCGGACGACGTCGTTGGGCTTGAACCCGAGGCGCGCGGCGGTTTTGGGATGGAGCTCGCACCAGGGGTCCCAGGCGATCTTGCTCATGGGCTCGGCAATCTCCTGCGCCCACTGGCGGTTGGCCTGCCGCCCGTCATAAAACTGCACGCTGGGAAACACAACCAAATAGAACTCGCCCGTCCCGTCAAACTCTGTCCTCGCGGCAAGTTCTGCGCCCGCCGGCGGATGCCTGATGGCTGATGGCTGATAGCTGACCGCCGCGGCCGCCGGCTCGCTAACCCCCTTCCGCAGCCGTGCATCCCACGTGAGCGCCCCCGGCTTCCCCGCCCACGCCGCCTCGATCGCGGCGTGCGTTTTGCCCTCGCCGCCCAGCAGTACGTCGCCAGTCTGCCGCGTCTCATACAGCGGAATCCGCTGCGGCTGGATCATCCCCGCCACATCCCCGCGCGGAGCGTAATCCCCCCAGGCTTCCAGAAAGTGATGATCCGGCAGCACCAGATCGGCGAACTTCGTGGTCTCGTCCCTCCAGCTCGCAAAGCTGACCTTGAAAGGCACCTGGTACAGCCCCGAAAGAATCACCGGATGGTGAAAGGCCGGGTTGGCATGGTGCAGCAGCAACAGCCGCGTCCTATTGCCGGGCGCGAAGACATCGAGCACCTGCTTCTGGGTCGCGCACAGGGTCAGGGCGTGCGGCTCGTCGGGGATCACCGTAGTTCCGGTATTGCCCAACAGGTCGTTGAGCGCGTTCACCGCCAGCCAGGTGGAAACTGCGCCGCGATTGTCGGTCTGATAGCCCGTGCCCAGCACCAAGGACGGATGGGCATCGACCAGCCGCAGCGCCGCCTCGGCAATCAGCCCGGCATCGACCCGGCTCTGATGCGCCGCCGCCGGCAGGCTCACCTGCGGCCCCTGGAGCGGCTTGCCCAGCCGCCGCGCCACTTCGCCCGCCAGCGCCCACGCCAGGATCGGCTCGCTGCCCGGCTGGGCAGGCCACCACTGATCGGCATTGGCCGCGGTGAGCGACAGCCGCGGGCCCACGGCGGTGAAGTGGGCCGGCGTCGGCGTATGCCCAAAGCTGTGCATGGCGGCGAAATCGCCGGCAAACTCGACGTTAGAGAGCCAGGTCTCGAGAAACTCCGCCCCAAAGCTGACGAGACACCGCGCGCGCTCGAGGTGGTAGCGGGGAATCACCGGCTTGCCGTAACTGATCGCCATTGCCGCGCGCAGCGCATCGGGGCACAGGTATTCGTAGTACAGCGGCCCCAGCGCCCCCTGCCGCTTCAGCCACCCCCGGATGATGCCGTCGAGCGTGCCGCTTTCGAGCTGTCCCAGCCAAACGATATCGCCGCCACGCCCTTCGGCTTGGACCTTTGCCAACTCCGCGTCGAAGCGCGCGAGCGCGGTTGGCCAATCGGTGGGCCGCAGTTGGCCGTGCGCATCGCGCAGCATCGGCTGCCGGAACCGGTCGGGGTTATAGAGGCCCTCCACCGCCGTCTGTCCGCGCAGGCAGAGCTTGCCCCGGTTCACCGGATGATCCGGATTCCCCTCGCACTTGCTGGGCCGCCCCGTGTTCACCCGCACCACCATGCCGCAGCCCGCGGGGCACTCGCGGCAGGTGGAGGCGAACATCTGCGGCTTGCCCGGAATCGCCCGCGGATCGGGCGCGAGTAGCGGCAAAATCCGCTCTGGCGGCCGCACCGCGCACGCTGTTACCGACGCTGCGGCGCCCGCCGCCCCCAGCGTCTTGAGGAACGTGCGCCGATTCGGTGGTGCGATCTGGATGAGGTCGCCGGCCATAGGGAGTCTCAATGGTGGCAAGCGGCGTTTACGGGCGCGGGTCCCTGCGCGGCGATGCCGCGCCGCCCGCTTGTGCTCGCGCCGGGTTGGGGACCCCGTGCGCCCCAACCCGGCGCTGCGCGGTGAATGTAGAGGGCTGGGGTTTTCATATGGGTTCTCAGTGGTGGCAGGCGCCGAAGCAGTCCGTGCGGGCGGCCATGGCGCGGTGACAGGTAATGCAGGTGTTCATATTGAAATCGGTGACCTCGCGCACCCGGTCCATGCTGCCCACGCTGCCGTGGCAGGCCTGGCATTGAATCCCGGCCGCGATATGGGGCTGATGAGTGAAGCGGACGTAATCGGGCAGCCAGTACACCCGCTTCCAGGGGATTGGAATCTGCTCCCGCCAGTAGGCGTGCAGCTTCTGAATCTGCGGATACTGCGGAATGATCACCCGGTGGCAGCCCATGCATTTCATCACGCTGGGTATGCCCGCAAACGTCGAGCGGGGCGCGTCCAGATGGCAGAAGGCGCACTGAATGCCGCGCTCGAAGTGAATCTGGTGGCTGAAATCAATGGGCTGCTGCGGCGCCGCCCGGTAGGGTAAATCCTGCAAAAAGTAGACCCACAGGAAGGCGCAGAACAGCAGCGACACTACTACCGCCAATGCGCGCAGCCGGAACACAGGGGCTTAGTTGCTGCACCGGAGTACGGAGTTGCTGGCCGGAGCGGGATGGTGGGCTGGATGATGAGCTATTAGCTATTAGCTATTGGCTATTGGGAGAGCCGGCGCTGGCCGATTCAGCGGGTCAGCGGGTCGGGCGCGAAGCTCGCGTCTATAACGGTAGCGGAACTGTAGCAGCCTTCTCACCGTCATCTCAGGGCCCGTGTTCCTCGATCGGATGCGCGACAGATTCGCACTCCGGCGAGCCTGGGAAATCGTGTCCACGCCCCGGCATTGTACAAAAGTCCTGTGCCGCAGCACAAGCGCCCGATTAATACGCGCAAACTTAGGACGCTTTGGCTAACCAAAGCGACCCCCAATTTTTGAGGAACGCGCCCCGTTGAACCTGCCGCCGCACGGTTTCCGCCGCGGCCTCGCGCTGTGTCACCCCGCAACCCGCCGCTCGCAACCTCTCACCAACCGCCCTGTTTGCAGACGCCGTGCCGACGTGCTTCAATGGAAGACAGGAAACAGGGGTGCTCCACCGAGCCGTGGGGCTGAGATGATACCCTCGAACCCGATCCGGATAATACCGGCGTGGGGAGCGTTCGCTAACCGAGAGGCCATTTTCAGCTTGCCGAGCCCAGGCTCCTGGTTTCTGGAGGAGACAGGCCATGATGTCGCGCTGCTCGCAAGCCGCAGTTTTGGCGGCGCTGCTCGGTTTCGCGGTTGCTGCCCGCGCGCAAACCGCAACCAGCACCAAAGCCAAAAAGATCACGATTTCGATTACGGTCAAGGCGCGTGCCGACGGCAACTACCTGCCCGCGAAGGTCACGTCGGGCGTACTGGGCGCGCAGCCGCTCGAGAAGGCGCCGCTGTCAGCCACCGCGGTGACGCGCGCGGTGTTGAGCGGGCAGCAGGCGCGGCTGCTCTCGGATCTGGCCGCCAACGACGCTTCGGTGAACGATGACTACGTGCCGGTGGGCTACTACGGCGTGTACACGATTCGCGGTTACCCGATCGATCTGGCCACCGGCCTCGCCGTCAATGGCATGACCATCGCCGGCGAGCAGGATGTGCCGCTGGAGAACAAACAGCAGGTGGATTTTCTGCATGGCCTGGCAGGCGTGGCGAACGGCGTGGCCGCAGGCGCAGGCACGATCGATTACGTCACCAAGCGGCCAGCCGACATTGGCGCCGTCGATCTGGCTACCGACGGCTTCGGCACTGCCTACCTGGCCGGGGACTTTGGGCACCTGTTTGGCCGGCGGCAGCAGTTCGGGCTGCGGGTGAACCTGGCCGAAGAGCGGCTCGAGACCTATATGCAGGGCACCGGCGGCTGGCGCCGCATGGGCGCGCTCGCGCTGGACTGGCGGCTGTCGCCGCGCGCCACGCTGGAAGGCGATTTTGAGGCGCAGCGCAAAACCGAAGCCGACGGCAGCGGCTACCAGTTGCTGGGCGGCACCACTTTGCCCGATCTGCATCGCCTCTCGCCCGCAACCATGCTGGGCAGGCAGACGTGGGCGCCGCCGAATACCTACGACACCTTCAATACCAGCCTCCGCCTGAATCTGGCGCTGGCTCCCAACTGGACGGCATCGGCCGCCGCCAGTCTGAGCCAGTCGCTGATTCAGGACAACGTCATCTACGCCTACGGTTGCGGCTACGAGGCGGCGTGCGCGCAGTCGCCGGCGTTCTTTTTTGCTCCCGACGGAAGCTACGACGTTTACGATTACCGCAACCCCGACGAGCGTCGGGTCGATGCCGAAACCGAAGGCATGGCGTCGGGCATCGTGCGCACCGGTCCGATCACGCAATTTGTGACCGCGGGCGGCGAGCTGTTCGTGCGCACGGTGCGCATGCCTGGTTTTGCCTCCCGCAGCAGTCCGGTTTCGCCGGACGGCGTGGTGCAGAACGGGCCGGTCTACACCTATCTCGGCTCGGAGAATATCTACCAGCCCATCGTGCCCTATCCCATCGAGACGCCGGTGCAGAGCGCCGGTCCGGAGCGGTTGTGGCAGGACAGCCGGCAATCGTCCCTGGTCATGCAGGACCGGGTCCAGCTTCCCGGGGGCGTGCAGGTTATCGCCGGCGGACGCTACGATGCACTCCGCGACCACAACTTCTCCGCCTGGGCATCCTGCGCCAGCGCCGCCAATCTCGATGCGGCGACGGCGCCCGTGCCCAACCCCTGCGCGCCGGTTTTCACCGACCGACCCGTCTGGCTGCCTCAGTACGCAGTTACCTGGAGTCCGGCCCAAAACCTCATGTTTTACACGAACTATGCGGCTACGCTTTCGCTCGGTCCGCAGGCGCCCTGGTGGGCCGCCAACGCCAGCCAGTTCCTGGCTCCCTATTTCACGCGCCAATTCGAGATCGGCGCCAAGTATCAGCCGGCATCGCGACTCTTGCTGAGCGCCGATATATTCCATATGCAGGCGCCGTTCTTTTATCCCAAAGCCGCGGCCGCGGCTGCGGGCAATCTTTACTTCGAGCAGCAGGGAAGGGAAACGCACAACGGCCTGGAGCTAAACGCGCAAGGCCGGGCGGCGGACTGGCTGCGGCTGCTGTCGTCCACGGCGGTGACGAGCGCGGTTGCGCACGATACCGGCACCGCCGCCTTTAATGACCGGCAGGTAATCAACGTGCCCCGCTTTCGCACGACCGTCTTTGCCGAGGTGAGCCTGTCGCGCCTGCTTGCAGGCCTGGAAGTGCTGCCGGGCTGGAGCTATACGAGTTCCAAAGCGGCGCTGCGCGACGATGCGGTGACCGTCCCGGGCTATGCGCTCTTCAACCTCGGCGTGAGCTATACGCCGCGCGGTGAAAGCCGCGCGACGTTTCGCGTCTGGGTGTCAAACCTCGCCAACAAGAAATATTGGGCGGATACCGGCACGAATTACGGAGATTCGTTCCTCTGGCTGGGCGCGCCGCGCTGGATTAAAGCCTCGGTGCACTACAACTTTTAGCCATGACTCCCGTTTTAGCCCACGGAATGGAGGGATCGCTGGTCGCGCCGGACTGGCCTGCGCTCACGATTGCGGAACTGCGGCCGCTGCTGGCCGCCTATCCGGATGCTGGCGAGCCGGATGCAATTACCTTCGCCAGCCCGCGGCCGTTCTCGGCGGCGGCGGTGGTGCGCTGCACGCATGGTTCTGTGTTTGTGAAGCGGCATGCGCGCAGCATCCGCGATTGCGAGGGACTGGGCGAGGAGCATCGCTTCCTCGCCTATCTGCACGAACACGGCGCTCCGGTGCCGCGCGTGCTGGCCAACGCCGATGGCGAAACCGCGGTGGAAGCCGGACCGTGGACCTACGAAGTGCAGGAATGCGCTGCAGGCATGGACCTGTACCGGGACGCGTTCTCCTGGACGCCGTTTAATAGTGCGGACCATGCTCACGCGGCGGGTGCAGCGCTGGCGCGGCTGCATCTGGCCGCGGCGGGATTTGCAGCGCCGCCGCGCAAGCCGCGGCCGCTGGTCGCGAGCTGCAGCATTTTTGCCGGCGGCGATCCGGCAGCGGGTCTGGAAGCTTATCTCGACGCCCGCCCCTTGCTTGCGCATCATGCCGGTGTGCGGCGTTGCGCTGCCGAGGCGTTGAAGCTGCTCGAACCGTTCTACGCCGAGCTGCAGCCTCTGCTGCCGCACCTGACACCGCTGTGGACGCACAACGACCTACACGCCTCAAACCTGTTCTGGAGCGGCGCCGGCGCCCAGGCGCACCCCGTCACCATCATTGATTTCGGGCTGGCGGACCAGACCTACGCGGTACATGGCCTGGCCCACGCCATCGAGCGCAATATCGTCGAGTGGCTTTCGTTGCCCCGCGAACCTGCGGTGCATTTCGATCACCTCCAGGCGCTGCTGAGCGGCTACGCGTCGGTCCGGCCTCTGACGCGCGCGGAGAGGGCCGCGCTGGCGCCCATGATGGCGCTTTGCCATGTCGAAGTCGCGCTGTCGGAGGCGGATTATTTTCTCCGCCTGCCCGGCGAAAGCCGAGCACGCCTCGCCTACGAAGGCTGGCTGCTGGGCCACGCGCGCTGGTTTGCGGGCGCGGCCGGCGGGCGGCTATGCGACTACTTACGGAGCCACTAATGACGCCACTCCTCGACTACTTGCGCACTCATGGGCTGGAGCTGGCCGGCGTGATCTCGACCGTGCTGGGCATCTGGCTCACCACCCAGCGCCGCTTGCTGTGCTGGCCCGTGGTCCTGGTTGCCGACGTCATTTATCTGGAGGTCTTCTACCGCGCCCGGCTTTTTTCTGACGCGCTGCTGCAGGCGCTGTTCGTCGTCTTCACCCTCTACGGCTGGTGGCACTGGTGGCGCGGCGCCCGTGACGACGGCGAAATTGCGGTTGTGCCGCTCGGCAAGCGCGGAAGGATCGGCGGACTGCTGGCCGGCGCCGCGGGCGCGGTGGTGCTGGCGCAAGTGATGGTGCGCGTGGGTGCGGCACTGCCCTGGCTCGATGCAACGCTCGCCAGCTATAGCCTGGTGGCGACGTGGTGGGCGGCGCGCAAGCACATCGCCAACTGGTGGCTCTGGATTGCCGTGGATGTGATCTACGTCGGTGAATATGTCTACAAAGGTCTGCAGGCGACCGCGGTGCTGTATGCAGGGCTGGTGGCGTTGGCGATTCTGGGCGTGAGAGAGTGGCGCCGCGCAGCGCAGGAGGCTCAGGCGCAGGGTGCGGGCGGTAGCGGAGCGGGGATGGCACGGTCAGCCGTTGAGAAGAACCGGCAATGCCTATGAGCGCCGAACTTTTAATGGTGGCGGTCCTGTTCAGCCAGGTGGCGGCGATCCAGAGCGTCGCGGAGCAGAGTCTTGATTACGGCTTGGCGGCTGACGTTCAGCATCGCAGCTTCCCGGTCCAGCTCACGCAACATAGGAGCGGTGAAATCAACATTCACGCGCCGGACGACGGTAAAGTTGTTTGTGAAGTGAGCGGAAATATCCTCTCCACGATCAGCCATTTCTGCAATTCTTTCCGCATCGATTGGCTTAGATGCTTTCGGCATACTGTCTCCTTTCCTCTTTGGTTGCGGGCCACAAGTGACCAAGTGATAGAACTCGCCAGCGCTGTCCGTGCGAATCTCGTAGATCACGCTATACAACTTGCCCGCTACCCACCCGATAGCGCGCCATTGTTCGGGAGCATCACAACGACGGTCGAAAATGTGGTCGCCGTCGAACAGCACCTGTACTTCCTCAAAGCCAATGCCGCGCTTCGGATTTGCCCGCAGAGTCGTGCTCTTTACGGGATCAAAGCGAAAGCGCATGTATAACAGTTATATATTTTCGCATCAAAGTGCAAGTCCCTAACCGTATTGAGCCACTACGGGGGACGGCTGAATTTGATTCTGCGAAGCAGTTCATCCGCGAAGAAGTCAGTTCGGGTGCCAGGCAAGCTTTTTGCCGTGGAGGCTCTCTGGAGTCCCGCGCCCACGTCACTGTCCGGTGAAGAAATTCGACTCGGTCGAAACCGTTTACGATCTCGGGCTAGGCTGCCCTCAGGAACAGGGAATCCAGCGCGGGCGCCAGCGGCAGAGGACGGCAGAGGCGAGCAGCAGCCAGACGGGAAAGTAAAACAGGCCGTCCCAGGAGAAAAACATCCAGATGGCGCGGTAGCTGAGCAGCAACAGGCCGGCGATCTGGAACACCAGCGCTACTTTCTCAATTGCGAACCAATGCACGATTTCCCCACCCTGGCACGTGACCTGGAGGAACTCGAAGGCGAGGCCGACGGCGGCCATGCCGCAGGCAATCACCGGCGCCAGCAGCAGCAGCGTGATGCCAAGGCCGTGGTCCGGAACCCAATGGCGCACGGAAGTGGCCGAAATCCAGATGGCGGTGGTCATGGCGATCATCGCCAGTCCCAGGCGGGTGCGCACGCTCATGCCCGGTCCTCCGGGTCCGGCCGCGACCAGTAATGCGCTACCAGGTTCATGAGCGCGACCGCAATCGCCGCCACCAGAAACACATGGAAGTAGTTGCCCGTCAATTGCAGCCAATAGAACAGCAGCACCCACAGTCCCAGCAAACCACCAGCGGTGATCCACAAGACGCGGCGTGCCGTGACCAGGCTCACAACGGCAGAGATGATGAACGCGGGAGTGGCGTTGCTCCCAGCGACTGCGGGCTTTCACCCAATCTGGGGCAATTGTCCCAGCGGCTGCCTGCGCAAAGCGTTGAAACCGCAGCATTTTGCACTGGCCCCAAAACTGCAACCTTCTCAGCGGGAGGAAGCAAGCGGCGCCCCGCGGTGGGGTCAAAGGAGAGCTACCGATGAAAGTTGCAACACAGCCGGAAGCCGCGATGCAGCGCGTCGCGATCCGAAACATTCTGGTGCTGACGGATTTCTCGCAGCGCTCCGAGGCCGCGCTGGGCTATGCCGCCAGGTGGGCGCGCAAGCTCGGCGCCATGCTGCACATCGCCTATTTCATCCGCCCCACCAGCTATGCCCTGGCCTGGGACGTTTACGGCCCGGTGATGGAAAAAGTCTGGGAAGACGGCCGCGCCGGCCTGGCGGCGATTGACGCCAGCCCCGAGCTGAAGGACGTGCTGCACGCCACCTACCTGAATCCGGGTGAAATTCACGATGGTCTCGACGAGTTGATTGCCGCGCAAAAGGTCGATCTGGTCGTCCTGGCCAGCGCGGCCCGCACCGGTCTGGGCAAGGTGCTACTGGGTTCGACGGCGGAGTCGGTGTTTCGCACCGCGCCTTGCCCGGTGCTGATGCTGGGGCCAAACGCACAACCAGGGGAACCGGCGCACAGGCCGCAGACGCTGCTGTTCGCGGCCGATTTTGGACCGGCCACGGCCCGCGCCCACGGCTTCGCCTTCTCACTGGCGCAGGAGCTGCAGGCGCGTTTGTATCTGCTCCACGTGCTGGCCGCGCCCGGAGGCAACACGGCGCCGCCGGCGCGGGAGATTGAGACCGCCGAGCGGCAATTGCGGGCGCTCGTGCCGCCTGTAGCAGAAAGCTGGTGCGAGCCGGTTCCCCTGGTCAAGGCGGGTGAGCCGGCTGCGGAAATCATCAAGGCGGCAGGCGAAGTGGGGGCGGACGTAATCGTGCTCGGCGCCCGCCGGCCGCCGCGCTTATCGGTGTATACCGGCTGGGCTAATGCCTACACCGTATTGCACAATGCTCCGTGCCCGGTGCTCACTGTACGCGAGTAGGAGCCGAGCGATGGGTTTCGATTGCGGCGCCCGCGGGCGCGCGCCGCTGGGAGGGGAGGAGAATGACGCAAGTTAGGACATTTCATTTCGACCGCGAGCAGATGCGGAGTGCCTTTGCCTATGCGGTCGATGACGTGATGCGGGAAGTTCGCTTTCACGTAGCGGGACTGGTGCACGACCGCTGCTGGCACCGGCATCTGAGCTGGCCGATGCACGACGTGCAGCACTGCTTCGATTGCGCGGGGAGCTGGCGCTATGATTCCCAGCGGATGCAGCGCAGCGGGCGGCTGCCGATATTGCCGCGTGCGCGTAGGGGAAACGTGCTGAGCTGGCCCAACACTCACTTGGGAGGACCGGAGTCACAGGCACCGGTGCGGCGAGCGGGATAGGATGGAAACATGCTGACCGGTTTGTCCACGGTCCGTGAAGCCGCACTGCTCAGTCCCGAGAGCGCGCGCTTGCTGGAAAAGAGTGGAATTGACTACTGCTGCGAGGGCAACCTGTCGCTGGCGGCGGCGTGCGCGCAGGCGGAAATCGGTCTCGGGCGGCTGCTCTGGCGCTTGGAGCACTGCTCCTCGACAGGTCCGGCGAGCTCGGTCGACTGGATGGAAGCGCCGCTAGCGCGCCTGGGGCGCTATGTGACCAGCCGGCATCATCGCCTCGAGCAGCAATTGTGCGCCCGCATTCAGCGGCAGCTCAGCCTGATCACTGTGAGCGCGGGCCCGCATTATCTCAGCTACCGGCAGCTCACCGTTGAGTTCGCCGGCTTTGCGGCGCTGCTGCGCGAGCACCTGGAACATGAGGAGGAGACGGGCTTTGCCGCGATCGCCCGCTGGGAGAGCGCGGTCACGCAGTCGCTATCGGTATGGGAGCGGGCGCGCGCGGCAAGCGAACTGCGCCTGCAGCTTCTCGCGCTGATGCGCGAGCATGAGCAGATTTCCGCTGAAATTCGCACTCTGGAGCGTAACTCGGGCGCCTTTCCCGCATCGGATAATATGGAACCGGAAGCACTCGTGTTGCACGCTTTGCTGCAGGAGTTGCTTCAGGACTTGCGCTGGCATATGCATCTGGAAAACAATGTGTTATATCAGCGCGTGCTACAAAGTCTGCCGGACGAGGCGCTTGCCGCCTCTGCCTGACAGCTCCGGCGCCACGCGATCTGCAAAGGAAGGTTGCTATGAAAAATTCTCTGTTCGCATTTTTGTTCCTGCTTCTCGGCTGCAGCGTGGCCCTGGCGCAAACCCCGGCCTCGCATGCGCGTAATTTCCACGGTGAAATCATGGACAGCATGTGCGCCACCATGGGTGGTCATGCGCCCAACGGCTATGAGGCGACCCATACGCATTCGCCCAAGGACTGCACCCTGGCCTGCGTCAAGGCGGGCAGTGATTTCGTCCTCTACAATGCCAAAACTAAAACCACCTACAAGCTTGACAACCAGACTATGCCGCGCACCTACGCCGGCGAGCCGGTCGTGATCCACGGGACCTATAATCCCACTTCCAAAACCATCCACGTCGAGAAGATAACCAAAAGCCGCTAGGCGCTCGACCCACGCCTCTCCCTCCTGCTGCCGGAGTTCGACCATAATGGCGGCAGGAGGGATTCGTGTCTCTAGCTCCAGAGCTGGCGGCCCAGGATATGGAAGCGCTGGCCGAGCAGGCGGCGCTGCTGGATCTGACCAGCGATGCCATGGTGGTGCGCGATCTGAGTGGCATTGTGCGCTACTGGAACCGGGGCGCGGAACGCATGTACGGCTGGACCCGCAGCGAGGCGGCGGGCAAGCAGCTCACGGTGCTGCTGCAGAGCCGGTATCCGCAGCCGCTGGCGGAGATCGAAGCGGCGGTGCTCGCAACCGGGCACTGGGAAGGCGAGCTGCAGCAGGTACGTCAATCCGGCGCCGAGGTGGTTGTCAGCAGCCGCTGGGTGCTGCGCCGCGACGGCTCCGGCCAGCCCGCGGGCATGCTGGAATCCAACACTGATATCACCATGCACCGGCGGCGCGAAGTGCAGCTTCAGGAAAACGAGCTGCGCTTTCGCGCGCTGATGGACAGCGCGCCGGATGGCATCCTGGTGCTCAACGCCGCGGGCCAAATCATCCATGCCAACCGCAACGTCGCCGCCATTCTGGAGGCGCCGGTCGAGTCGCTGACCGGCCGCAGCGCCGATGACTGCATTGCGGCGCCGCTGCGCGAGCAGCATCGCGCGCACCGCGAGGCGGCCTTGCAGCAGACCGTGTTTGCTCCGGCGGAGCAAGGCATCGAGCTGGCGGCCACACGGCCGGATGGCAGCGAGCTGCCCGTCGAAGTGCGCTTCAGCCATCTGCGCCTGGGCACGCGCTCGCTGGTGATCGAGTCGCTACGCGACATCCGCGACCGCCGGCAGCATGAGATGGAGGAGCATCACCGGCAACAACTGGAACTGCTGCGCGCCGGGCATCTGGCCACGCTGGGGGAAATTGCCGCCGGACTGGCGCATGAAATCAAGAATCCGCTGGCCGGCATTGCGGCCGCGCTGGAAATCCTGCAGGGCGAGGTGTGCAGCGAGCCGGAAGTCATGGCCGACGTGGTACAGCAGGTCGGGCGCATCCGCAACATTGTCGATGACCTGCTGCATTATGCGCGGCCGCGGCCGCCCGCCATGGAGGTGGGCGATTTGAATGCCGCGGTCGAGCGCGCCGTGCGGCTGGCCGCGCCCATGGCCTGCCAGCATCACACGCGCCTGATGCTGGCTCCCGGCAACCTGCCGCCGGTGCGCCATGACGCGGAACAGATCGAACGCCTGGTGACGAATTTGCTGATCAACGGTGTCCAGGCGACCGGGAGCGGGGGCACAGGATCGGTCAGCGTGACGACCGCCGCCGAAGGCGGCATGGCGTCCATTAGCGTTCGCGACAACGGCCGCGGCATTGCTCCGGCCGAACTCCCCAATATTTTTCGGCCCTTTTTCACCACCAAGGGCCCGCAGGGCAATGGTCTCGGCCTGCCGCTCTGCCAGCGCATCGCGGAACTGCACGGTGGCCGGATCGACGTCCGCAGTCAGCCCCAGTGCGGCAGCACCTTCACCGTCTGGCTGCCGCTTACCTATGGAGACAAAACCCCGAATCCTGATCGTTGACGACGAGCGGCTGCTGCGCTGGGCGCTGGAGCGCAAGTGCGTCGAATGGGGCTACGAGCCGCAGCCGGCGGAAAGCTGCGCGCAGGCGCGGCAGCTCTGCCAGACGGGCGTGCCCGATCTGGTGCTGCTCGACATCCGGCTGCCGGACGGCAATGGCGTCGACCTGTTGCGGGAGCTGCGCACCGGGGCGCAGCCGCCTGCGGTCATTCTGATTACCGCCGATCCCAAGCTCGATGACGTGAAGACGGCGCTGCGGCTGGGAGCGTTTGACTATCTGTCGAAGCCCATCGACTTTGATGAATTGAAAATCACCATCGCCAATGCGCTCGAAACCGGCCAGCTTCGTCAGCAGGTGGAGGCGCTGCAGGACCAGGTGCGCCGCACCCGGCCGGCAGCCGAGGTGGTGGGTACTTCGCCGGCGCTGCGGACCATGATGCAATTCGTGCACCGTGCCGCCGCCAGCGCCGGCACGGTGGTGCTGCTGCAAGGGGAAAGCGGCACGGGCAAGGATCTGCTGGCGCAGGTGATTCATCGCGAGTCCCGCCGCGCTGGGGGGCCGTTTGTGCCGGTGAATTGCGCGGCGATTCCGGAAACGCTGATTGAGTCGGAACTGTTCGGTCATGAGAAAGGCGCCTTTACTGACGCCAAAACCACCAAGCGCGGCCTGTTCGAGGCGGCCAACGGCGGCACGCTCTTTCTGGACGAGATCGGCGAGCTGCCGCTACCGCTGCAAAGCAAGCTGCTACGCACGCTCGAGGAGCAGACGCTGCGGCGGCTGGGCGGAGTGCGCGACGTTGCACTCGATGTGCGCGTGGTGGCGGCTTCGAACCGCAATTTACAGGCGGAAGTCGATGCCGGCCGCTTCCGGCAGGATCTTTACTACCGGCTGAGTGTGCTGCCGATCTTCATTCCGCCGCTGCGGAACCGGCCGCAGGACATCCCCATCCTGGCCAAATTCTTCATCGAGCAGTTCAACCGCCGCTTTGACCGGCGCGTCGAGGGCCTGGCGCCGGAGGCCGAAAGGATCATGCTGGGCTATTCCTGGCCGGGCAACGTGCGCGAGCTCAAGAACACCATCCAGCGGGCGATGATTCTTGAAGATGGCCCGCTCATCCGCGCCGAGGCGCTGCCGTTCGCGGCCAACTCGCATCTGCCGGCGCTGGCCACAGCTTTTCCGGGCGCGAGCCAGGCCCAAGGCAACGGCGCGGTCGCCTGGCAGCCGCTGCCTTCGGGGCGGTTTGCGCCGGATCTGCACATTCCGCCGGAAGGAACTTCGATGGACGAAATTGAAAAGCGGCTGGTCGCCGCTGCGCTCGGCGCGGCGCATGGCAATCAGAGTCAGGCGGCACGGCTGCTGGACATCACCCGCGACACGCTGCGTTACGCGATGCGCAAGCATGGCCTGCGAGGGAGCGAAAAATAGATCAGGCCACATGCGACCGCTGTTGCAGCAGGACTACGCGGTTGCCTTTCAGCTTCCCGCATCGGTATCATCGCAAGTGATGGGCTGCGATGCACGCCGTACCGCGATCACCCTCCTGGCGGTTTTGCTGGTGACGTGCGCGCTTGCGGCGCAGCAGGCCACGTCCGCTGAAGTACAGGCGGGTTCGGTTGCCGCAGGGGCGGCGCTGTTTTCCGGCCACACCCGTTTCGCGCGCGGCGGTCCGGCCTGTATCGCCTGTCATAGCGCCGCTGGCCTGCCGTTTCCCAACGGCGGCACGCTCGGCCCCGACCTGACCACCGCCTATCGGCGCATGGGCACCCAGGGGATCGAGTCGATTCTGACGACGCTGTATTTCCCCACCATGTACCCGCTCTACAAGGCGCACCAGCTTACGCCCCTGGAGCGCGCCGATCTGGCCGCGTTCCTGCAGTACTCGTCAACCCAAAGTTCACGGGAGACGACGCTGCCGGTGTTTGCGCTGGCGGCGCTGCTGTTCATCATCTTCATGCTGATCGTCGGCTACGCGGGCCGCAACCGGCTGCTCAACGTGCGCCGCAATCTGGTGGCGGAAGCGCGGCGACAATTTAAGAGCCGGCCGCCCCTTGCCGCGCCTCCGGCGGAGGGCAGGGAAGAGGAAGGCGCATGAGCTGGATACAAGACCTCGTGAACCCCAAGCTCCGGAGCTGGGAAGAGTTCTACCGCAACCGCTGGCAGCACGACAAGGTGGTGCGCAGCACCCACGGCGTCAACTGCACCGGCGGCTGCTCCTGGGATGTGTTCGTCAAAAACGGCATGGTGACGTGGGAGACGCAGGCGCTCGATTATCCCAAGCTGGATCCATCGCTGCCGGGGTATGAGCCGCGCGGCTGCCAGCGCGGCATCAGTTTTTCCTGGTACATCTACAGTCCTATCCGGGTGAAGTATCCCTACGTGCGCGGCGTGCTGCTCGACCACTGGCGCGCGGTGCGGGCGGCGCATGCCGACCCGGTCGACGCCTGGGCGGCACTGATGCGGGATGAGGGCGCGCGCAGCGCCATCCAGCAGGCGCGCGGGCGCGGCGGCTTCCGGCGCGGGACGTGGGATGAATGCCTGGAGATCATCGCGGCTTCGCTGCTGTACACCATCCGGGAATATGGTCCGGACCGCATCATTGGCTTTTCGCCGATTCCGGCGATGTCGATGATCAGCTACGCCGCGGGTTCGCGCTTTCTGCAACTGCTGGGCGGGGTGATGCTCAGCTTTTACGATCTGTACGCCGATTTTCCGCCCGCCTCGCCCGAGGTCTGGGGCGAGAAGACGGACGTGGCCGAAAGCGCCGATTGGTTCAACAGCAAATATATCGTGGTGGTGGGCAGCAATTTGTCCATGACGCGCACGCCCGACGTGCACTTCGTGGCGGAGGCGCGCGGCCACGGCGCCAAGCTGGTGGTGCTGTCGCCGGATTTCAGCCAGGTGTCGAAGTTCGCCGACTGGTGGGTGCCGGTGCATGCGGGCATGGATGCCGCTTTCTGGATGGCGGTAAGCCACGTCATCCTCACCGAGTTCTACCACCAGCGGCAGGTCGATTATTTTCAGGATTACCAGTCGCGCTTTTCCGACGCCCCGTTTCTGGTCGAGCTCGAGCCGGATGGGCTCGACGGCTACCGGCCGGGCAAGTTTTTGCGTGCGGGCCGCCTGGCGCGCTACGCCGGCGTGGAGAACGGCGACTGGAAGCTGCTGGTGTGGGATAAGACCAGCAACCAACCGCGCAGTCCGCAGGGCGCCGTCGGGCATCGCTGGCAGCAGCAGAAGGGCCGCTGGAATCTGGAGATGAAAGACGGCGAGGACGGCGCAGCGCTCGCGCCCGAGCTGACGCTGCTCGCGCCACAGGCAAAAACGCTGGCCGTCAGCTTTGTGGAGCACGGCAGCGAACGGCGCATGCAGCGCGCCGTGCCGGTGCGCTACGTGCAGACCGCCAGGGGCGAAGTTCCGGTTACCACGGTGCTCGACCTGCTGATGGCGCAGCACGGCGTGGCGCGCGGCCTGGACGGGGAAGCGGCGGTCACCGACTATAACAATGCCGACAATCCCTACACGCCCGCCTGGCAGGAGCAGTACACCGGCATCGGGCGGGAGACAGTCGTGCAGTTCGCGCGCGAGTTTGCGGTCACCGCGGAAAAGACCCACGGCAAATGCACCGTCATCATCGGCTCCGGCACGAACCACTGGTATCACGCCAATGTTCACTATCGCGCCAGCATTACCGCGCTGGTGCTGTGCGGCTGCGTGGGGGTGAACGGCGGCGGGCTGAACCATTACACCGGGCAGGAAAAGCTGGCGCCCATGGCCTCCTGGGTGGCGCTGGCGATGGCGCTCGACTGGGTCAAGCCGCCGCGGCTGCAGAACGGGCCGTCGTTTCATTACGTCCATAGCGATCAGTGGCGCTACGAGCAGGGGTTTCCTGAACCGGGGCCGCAGGAGGGTCCGTTTGCCGCCAGCCATACCATGGACTTGCAGGCGCGGGCGGTGCGTTCGGGCTGGCTGCCGTTTTTCCCGCAGTTCTCGAAAAACCCGCTGGAGCTGGTGTTGCAGGCGCGCGCCGAAGGCGCTCAGACGCCAGCGCAGATTCAGGACTGGATCGTGCGCGAGCTGCATCAGGGCCGGCTGCGCTTTGCCGTGCGCGAGCCCGATTCGGCGGTGAACTGGCCGCGGGTGTGGCTCATCTGGCGCGCGAACGCGATTCACACCAGCGCCAAAGGGCACGAGTACTTCCTGCGGCATTATCTGGGCACGGGCGACAGCGCCATCGCCGAGGAGCGCGCCGAAGGCACGGTGCGCGACATCGTCTGGAAAGACATCGCGCCCACGGGGAAGATGGATCTGGTCGTGGACCTGAATTTCCGCATGGACACGTCGGCGCTCTACTCCGATATCGTGCTGCCCGCGGCAAGCTGGTACGAGAAAAACGATCTCAACACTACCGATTTGCACTCCTTCATTCATCCACTGGGCGCGGCGGTGCCGCCCTGCTGGGAGTCGAAGACGGACTGGGAGATTTTCCGCCGCCTGGCGGAGAAGGTGAGCGCGCTGGCACCAGCGCATTTCCCCGAGCCGGTCGAGGACCTTGTGGCCGAGCCGCTGCTGCACGACACGCCCGATGAGATCGCCCAGCCGGAGGTGCGCGACTGGCTGACGGACGAGTGCGAGCCGATTCCCGGCAAGACGATGCCGCGCTTCAAGCTGGTGGAGCGCGACTACCCCAACCTGGCGCATCATTTCTGCGCGCTCGGTCCCAACTTGCGGCGCGACGGCGTCGAGGACCGCGGCATTCACATGCCCGTGGCCGACCTGTACGACGAGTTCGCGCGCTCGGCGCCGAAATATAGCTGGGATGGCAAAGACTATGTCTCGCTGGTGGACCCGGTGGAGGCGGCCAATATGGTCCTGTACTTTGCGCCCGAGACCAATGGCGAAGTGGCCTATCGCGGTTTTCTGGCGCGCGAGAAAGAGACCGGCCAAAAGCTGGCGGATCTGGGCGAGCCCGGCCGCGCCACCCGCTATCAGTTCCAGGATTTAGTACAGCAGCCCTGCCGGCTGCTGACCAGCCCTTGCTGGAGCGGCATCGCCAATGATGGCCGCGCTTATACCGGCTTCGCGCAGAACGTGGAGCGCCTGGTGCCCTGGCGTACGCTCACCGGCCGGCAGAGCCATTATCTCGACCACGAAGGCTATCGCGCCTTTGGCGAAGCCCTACCGACGTTCAAGCCGCCCATCAGCCTCGAACACAGCCTCAATCTGGCCAGCAGCCGGGCTCCGGAAAATGAACCGGCGCTGACGCTGGCCTATATCACGCCCCACGGCAAGTGGCACATCCACAGCACCTACTCGGAAAACCTGCGCATGTTGACGCTGTCGCGCGGCATCGAGCCGTTCTGGCTGAATCATGAGGATGCGGCCTCGATTGGCGTCTTCGACAACGACTGGATCGAAGCCTACAACGACAATGGCGCCATCGTTACGCGGGCGGTGGTGAGCGCGCGGCTGCCGCGCGGCCTGTGCATCTTCTATCACGCGCCCGAGAGGACTGTAGGCTTTCCCTTGTCGCCGACGCGCAAACATCGCGGCGGCGGCACCAACAGCCTCACGCGCATGCGGCTGAAACCGGTGCTCATGGTAGGCGGCTACGGCCAGCATACCTACCGCTTCAACGATTACGGCCCGGCGGCGAGTGACCGCGACAGCTATGTGCTGGTCCGCAAGCTCAAGGGCAAACCCCCCATGGACCCGGTGAAGTCATGAATGTCAGAGCGCAAATGTCGATGGTGTTTCACCTGGATAAATGCATCGGGTGCCACACGTGCAGTCTGGCCTGTAAGAATTTATGGACCGACCGGCCGGGCACGGAGTACATGTGGTGGAACAACGTCGAGACCAAGCCAGGCACCGGCTACCCCACGCTCTATGAGGACCAGGAGCTGTATCGCGGCGGCTGGGAGGTGCGCAACGGCAAGCTGCAGCTCAAGCTGGCGGCGCGGCCGACGGAGCTGGCGAATCTGGCCTACAACCCCCGGCTGCCGGAGCTGGACGATTACTACGAGCCCTGGACCTATCGCTACAGCGACCTGTTCGACGCGCCGCAATCGACCGAGCAGCCGGTGGCGCGGCCCATCTCGATGCTTACCGGCCGCGACATGGACATTGAAGCGGGGCCGAATTGGGATGATGACCTGGGCGGCTCGGATATTTACGCCGCCAATGACCCCAACCTGAAGAAGCTGACGCCGGAAGAACAGCACGAATTTTTCCATCTGCGCCAACTGGTGTTCTTCTACCTGCCGCGCATCTGCAATCACTGCCTGAATCCCAGTTGCGTGGCCGCCTGCCCGACGGGCGCCATTTACAAGCGCGGCGAGGATGGCATCGTGCTGGTCAGCCAGGAGAAATGCCAGGGCTGGCGCATGTGCATCAGCGGCTGCCCGTACAAGAAGATGTATTTCAACTACGAGACGGGCAAGGCGGAGAAGTGCATTCTCTGCTACCCGCGCCTGGAGGACGGTATTGCCCCGGCCTGCTTCCACACCTGCCCGGGCCGCATCCGCTACCTGGGGGTGGTGCTCTACGACGCGGACGGCATTCACGATGCCGCCAGCCACCCGGACCATGAGCTGGTGGAGGCGCACAAGGCGCTGATTCTCGATCCACACGACCCCGGGATCATCGCCGCCGCCAAGGCGAACGGTGTCACCGATGCTGTGATCGATGCGGCGCAGCGCTCGCCGACCTACAAGTACATCAAGCAGTGGAACATTGCGCTGCCCTATCACCCCGAATGGCGCACGCTGCCCATGCTGTTCTACATTCCACCGCTGCTGCCGGTGCTGGCGACGGTGCCCAACGGCAGCTTCGAGATGAACGGCGACATGTTCTCGTCGCTCGAAAAGGCGCGGCTGCCGCTGAAGTATCTGGCCAGCCTGTTCAGCGCCGGCGACGAGGAGAAGGTGGCGGAGATCTATCGCAAGCTGATCGCCGTGCGCATGACGCTGCGGGCCGAGTCGGTGGGCGACGTGACCGAAACGCGCGCCGCGGTGGCGCGGCAGCAGGCCGGCGTTTCACGCGAAGAGGTGGACGGCATCTATCACCTCACCTCGATCGCCAACGACGACGAGCGTTACGTCATTCCGCCGATGATGCGCGAGCAGGCGGTGGCGATGCTGGACGATCCCCAGGACTTCCAGGAGCATAAGGGCGCCGGCTTCGTGCAGATCGCGAAGCGGGGCATGTGAGCATGGAAAACCTGGAGCAATTCGCCGACCTGCTTGACTATCCCACCCCGGCCAGACTAGCGGCATGCTCGCCTGACGCCTGGCCTGACGCCTCGCCGGTGATGCGCGACCTGGTCGGGCAATTCGCACGCCAGGCGCAGGCGCTGCCGCTGACGCAGCTTGAAGAAATTTACGCCGCCACCTTTGACTTGCAGCCCGATTGCACCCTCAACCTCGGCCATCAACTGTTTGGCGAAGACCATGGCAAGCACAGCGCCCTGCTGATTGAACTGGCGGCGGCGGCGAAGAAAGCCGGTCTGGATGTGGGCACGGAACTGCCCGATCATCTCTGCTGGCTACTGCGGCTGCTGGCGCGCTCGCCCGAGGACGCGGAGATTCAGGATCTGGCGCCTTATTGCGTGCTGCCGGGATTGCGCACCCTGACGCAACGCGTGCCGCCCGATCATATCTATCAGCCGCTGCTGCAGGCGCTCTACCTGCTGCTGGCCAGCCACCCCCTGGGCGAGGCGGCCGCATGAACGAGTTTTTCTACGTCGCGCTGCCTTACGTGGCGCTGGCGCTGGCGTTTGGCGTGGGCGCCTACCGGTTTTACAAGCAGCCGTACTCCTACTCGAGCCTGTCATCGCAACTGCTGGAGAACCGGAAGCTGTACTGGGGCTCGGTGCCCTGGCATTACGGTATCGGTATCATTTTGCTGGTGCATCTGCTGGCGGCGATTTTCCCGGGCGTGACCACGGCGCTGCTGGGCGCGCCCATCCGGCGGATGATCATCGAGTGCACCGGTATTGCGCTGTCGTTTATGGCGCTGGTGGGCATCGTCATCCTTATCATCCGCCGCACCGGCTATGCCAAGCTGGCGCGCTATGTGACCTCGCGCATGGACGGCCTAATTCTGGCGCTGTTACTGGTCCAGGTGCTGACCGGCATCGGCGTGGCGCTGTTCAACCGCTGGGGCGGGCTGTGGTACGTGCATACGGCGGTGCCCTGGTTCTGGTCGCTGGCGCGGCTGCATCCGGAAACCGCCACCGTCGCCAGTTTGCCGGCGTTCATCCAGATTCATTTCGTGCTGGGCTTCATCCTGGTTCTGCTGTTTCCCTTCAGCCGTCTGGTACACCTCATCAAGATGCCGGTGCATTACCTCTGGCGCCCGTATCAGCGGGTAATTTGGTACCGAGGTCCTAAACAGCAACTTTCGCGAGGCAAGAATGAGTGATCTGGACAATCCGCAGCCGTCGGCGCCGGCGCCCGATCCCGACGCGCCCTGCGAAGGGTGCCTGAGCCCCTCACGCCGCAAGTTTCTGACGCGGCTGTCGCTGGGGCTGGGGGCGCTGGGCGCGGCGCTGATTGGCGTGCCCAGCGTGGCCTTTTTACTGGGCCTGCGCAAGCCCACCAAGCTCTGGCGCGATGTCGGCGGGGTGGAGCAGTTTCCGCAGGGCAGCACGATCCTGGTCAAATTTGAGGACCCCTCGCCGCTGCCCTGGTCGGGCGTAACCGCGAACACCGCCGCCTGGCTGCGCCACGAAACAGAGAACGAGTTCATCGCCTTCTCGGTGGACTGCACGCACCTCGGCTGTCCCATCCGCTGGCTGCCCGACGCCAACCTGTTCATGTGCCCCTGCCACGGCGGCGTGTTCTACGCCAACGGCACCGTCGCCTCCGGTCCGCCGCCACGCCCCCTCAGCCGCTATCCCGTGCGCGTCGCCGACGGCCGCGTGCAAATTTTAACCAGTCCGTTGCCGATCACCTAGCCGAACCCATGAGCCCGCTGACCGACAAACCGAGCGATCGACCTCCCGCCTGGAAACGCGCCTGGCTGTGGTTCGACGATCTCACCGGCACCTCGGCGATGCTGCACCCGCTGCTGTTCCACCGCGTGCCGCGCGCCAAAAAATCCGCCTGGCTGTATGTGCTGGGCAGCGCGACGCTGTTCGTCTTCCTGGTGCAGATCGTCACCGGCATCGCGCTCTCCAGTTCTTACGTGGCCTCGAGCGGCCAGGCCTATCAGACGCTGCTGTTCATTTCCAGCTCGACGTTCGGTCACATCGTACGCGGCATTCATTACTGGGGCGCCTCGGCGATGGTGGTGCTGATCGGGATTCACGCCATCCGCGTGTATCTGATGGCGTCGTACAAGTACCCGCGCCAGATGAACTGGCTCTCGGGGGTGGTGCTGCTGATCCTGGTGCTGGGCATGGCCTTCACCGGCCAACTGCTGCGCTGGGACCAGAACGGCTTCTGGTCGGCGGTGGTGGGGGCCGAGCAGGCGGGCCGGTCACCGTTCATCGGCAACTGGTTCGGGCACCTGGTGCTGGGCGGCGACACCGCGGGCGGAGCCACGCTCAGCCGCTTCTTCGCGTTACATGTATTTTTCATCCCGGTACTGATCTTTTTGGTTCTGGGGCTGCACCTGTACCTGGTGGTCCACAACGGCATTTCCGAGCCGCCCAAGACTGGCCGGCCGGTGGACCCGCGCACCTACCGCGTCTGGTACAAGGGGTTACTGGCGCGCGACGGCGAGCCCTTCTTCCCCGACGCCGCCTGGCGCGACGCCGTCTTTGGCTTCATCGTCATCGCCATCATTTTTGGGCTGGCAATGACGCTGGGTCCGGAAAAAATCGGCCAGGCGCCCGACCCAACGCTGATGGGCGCTTCGCCCCGGCCAGATTGGTACTTGCTCTGGTACTACGCGCTGCTGTCGGTGATTCCGCGCTGGACGGAAAACTACGTCATCATACTGGCGCCGCTGATCTTCTTCGGGCTGTTGTTTGCGCTGCCCTTTGCCGGCAGCCGGGGCGAGCGCAGCCTCATTCACCGGCCCTGGTCCATTGTCATCGTCGCCGGCATTGTCATTACCATCGCCTACTTCAGCCACCTCGGCGCCATCGCTCCCTGGTCGCCGCGCTTTAATGCCAAGCCGCTGCCGGTGTCGGTGGTGGGCACGGCCACCGGGCCGGAAGCGGCGGGCGCCAAAGTGTTTTACGACAAGGGCTGCGAGTTCTGCCACACCATCGACGGCTACGGCGGCGTGCGCGGACCGAACCTGAGCGACGTCGGCGACCGGCTGACTGCCGAGCAGATCACCACCCGCATCTTCAGCGGGGCCACCAACATGCCGTCCTACAACGGCAATATCTCGCAACAGGATTTGCAGAGCGTACTGGCTTTCCTGCTTTCGCGCCACAAACTGCCACCCTCGGCGAGGGCGCCTGCTACTGCTGCCGCGGGGAATCAACCATGACAACCGATTGGAAAAATGCACCGCTGCCAGAGCTGATGACCCACATCGTCAGCACCCACCATGCCTATTGCCGCAAGGAAATGGTCCGGATGCAGGCCATGTTCGTCACCGCCGGGAGCGGCGGCGGAGCGAAACTGACCTCTGGCTTTGCGACGCTGTGCCAGGCGTTGTCACAGCATCTGGCCAAAGAAGAGATGATGCTGTTCCCGCTGATCGCCAAGTTCGCGGTGGCGCAGCGCGAGCATACGCCGCCGCCGCAGCCCGCCTTCGGCAGCGTTGGCAATCCCATCCGCATGATGGTGATGGAGCATGGCGAGGCGGAAAAGCTTTTGGCGCAGATGCGCGACGAAACCGGCGGATTTGTTGCCCCGGCAGAGGCGGCGGAAGAGGTGCGCGCGCTCTACGACGCCCTCAAGGCCTTCGACGAGGACATGAAAGTTCACATCGAACTGGAAGACACCGCGCTGTTTCCCCGCGCCATTGCCCTGGAGCAGGAATTGCTTGGCGGCTAAGCGCCGCGCCTCTGATGCCGGGCGGCTGCGGCTGCTGGAGCCGGCGGTGGTGCCGGTTCTGTTGCGCCGGCTGCGGCTGACGTCGCTGTTAGGCCGTTTTCCAGCGCGACCCATCTGGGCCGCGTTCGTGTTCATCAACGGTTTCCTCAGCCTGGGGATCATGGCGTTGGTGGGCATGCTGATGCATACGCCCGATATTTTTCCGTCACTCGGTCCCACCGCGTTTCTGTTCTTCTTCACGCCGGACTCCCCGACCGCTTCGCCCCGCAACACCATCTACGGCCATGCCATCGGCATCGCCTGCGGCTATTTCACTCTGGTCGTGTTTGGCCTCACGCATGCGCCGCCGGCGACGCAGGTGATGGGCTTTCACCGTTTGCTGGCGGCTTCGCTCTCGCTGGCGCTGACGGGCGCGCTGATGATTCTGCTCAAGGCGGCGCATCCGCCCGCGGGCGCCACCACGCTCATCGTGTCGCTGGGCATCGTGACACGGCCATTTTATCTTCTCGTGATTGAGCTGGCGGTGGCCGCGCTGACGCTGCAAGCGATTGTGATCAATCGCCTCGCGGGGCTGGACTACCCCTTGTGGGCGCCGCGCGAGGCGTTGTCCACCGGGCCCGCGGGGCCGGCGGGGAAGTCACCGTCCGCCCAGTGACTGCCGTCGGCAAAGAATTCTTTCTTCCAGATCGGAACTGAGCGTTTGAGGGTGTCGATAGCGAAGCGGCAGGCGTCAAAGGCGGCAGCGCGATGAGCCGCGGCGGTGATCACGCGCACGCTGGCTTCGCCCACGGGCACGCTGCCGAGGCGATGGACCATCTCGAGGCCGCGCAGGCCCCAGCGCTCGGTGGCCTCGTCGGCAATCGCGGCCAGACGTGCAGCCGCCATCTCCTCATAGGCTTCGTATTCGAGCCGGAGCACCTGTTTGCCGGGCGCGGCGGGCGTGTGATCGCGCGCGATGCCGTCGAAGCGCACCGTGGCGCCGATGCCCGCATCGACCCAGGCGGGCGGCGGCGGCAAGGGACCGCGCACGAGGGCGGTGTGGCTGGTGCCGCTTCCTCCCGACGATCCTCCCGACATGGGCGGCAGCAGCGCCACGGTGTCGCCGGCGGTGAGCGGCGCCGTCGCGGGCTGAAACTCGCCGTTGACCGCGAGCAGAACCGCGTGGCCGATTTCGCCCCATTGCGGATGATCGCGCCGCAGCATTTCCCACACCGCACCCGCAGCGGCGCCGGAAGGCAGGTCGAGCGCGAGCTGGCGCGCGCCATATTGTTCGGCGAGCGCGGCAAACAGCAGCACCTTCACCCGCATCGCCTAGGCCTCCTTGTGATCGGCAGCAGCGGCGTTGTCAATTGCATGCGGCAGGATCTCGATGATGGCCTCGAGGCTTTCGGCCGCACCAGCCGGGCTGCCGGGCAAATTCAGAATGAGGCTACGGCCGTAGAGGCCGGCGATGCCGCGGCTCAGCCACGCGCGCGGCTGTTTGTGCGCACCGGCGGCGCGCATGGCCTCGGCCAGGCCGGGCGCGGCGCGCTCGATGACCTGCGCAGTGGCCTCGGGCGTGATGTCGCGGGGCGCGCAGCCAGTACCGCCGGTGGTGACCACCAGCGCGGCGGCACGCGCCGCCGCCCGCAGCGCAGCCACGATCTGCCGCCGGTTGTCGGGCACGATGACCGTGGCTACGACTTCAAAGCCGTGTGCGGTGAGCAGCGCGGCCACGCGCGGGCCACTGGCGTCGGCGCGCTCCCCGCGGGCGCTGCGATCGCTGACGGTAATTACGATTGCGCGTCGGCGGCGGCTCGCGCCGCCTGTAGCCGGGGCTTCGCCCCGACGCCTCCCGCTGGTCGGCTCCCCCTCGGCCGCGCCGGGCGAGGGATTGGGCGAGGGAGAGGGAAAATGGAACCTGGGTGGACGGGGCACCGGCTAGGCTCCCCGCTTCCAGCTTCCGGAGCGGCCGCCGGATTTGTGCTCGAGGCGGACGTCGAAGGTGATCTCGTGGCCGAGCGCCTTGGCCATGTCGTAGACGGTGAGCGCGGCCACGCTGACCGCGGTCAGCGCTTCCATCTCGACGCCGGTCGGGGCCGTGGTGGCGACGGTGCTGCGCAATTCGATCCCGTCCCGTATATAGCGGGCGTCCATCTCGATGCCGGTCAGGGGCAGCGGATGGCAGAGAGGAATCAGTTCCCCCGTGCGTTTCGCCGCCTGGATACCGGCGATGCGCGCGATTTCGAGCACCTCGCCTTTGGCGCCGGCGCCGCGCCGCAGGGTGCGCAGCATGGCGGGCGGCAGGTGCACGCGCGCGCTCGCGCCGGCGACCCGTGCCGTCGCGGGCTTGCCGGTAACGGTGACCATGCGCACGCCGCCGCGCGGATGCAAGTGCGATAATTGAGGCTTAGGCAGCGGCACGATGACTCGATTATCTCACCCAGAGCCGCAAACCGCGTTCCATCAGCATCCGCCAGCGCAGGAGTGCGGCCTCGGGACGGCGCGCCAGCGGGTGATCGATACCGCCGCCGCGGTGCGGCGGCAGCGCGACTGGCCGCGGCGGCCGCTCGCGCAAGTGCCGTTGCCGGCGGCGCCGGTGCTGGCGGAGCCGGTGCAGAGCGACCGCCCCTGGCCGCCATTCCGACGCGCGATGCGCGATGGTTATGCGTTGCGCGCGGCCGACCTCGGCGCGCCGCTGCGCTGCGTGGGGGAAGTGCGCGCGGGAAGCGGCGAGGCGCCACGCGCCGGGTCAGGCGGATGCGTCGCCATTATGACCGGCGCAGCGGTACCTGCGGAGCTCGATACCGTGGTCATGATCGAGCACACCCAAATCGACAGCGATGGCCGCATTGTGGTGAATGCGGGCGAGCATAAAGGCGACAACATCGCCAAGGTGGGCAGCGACAGCCCGGCAGGCGCGGTCGTGGCCGCGGCCGGGCGGCGCGTGACGCCGGCGATGATCGCCGCCGCCGCCAGCGCCGGGGTGACGGAGCTGGTCGTGTTCCAGCCGCCGCGCGTGGCCATCATCGCCTCGGGCGATGAACTGGTCGCGGCAACGGCGCAGCCGGGTGCGGCGCAGATCCGCAACTCGAATGGTCCCATGTTGCAGGCGCAGTGCCGGCGCTATGGCGCCGAGGTGGTGTACGAACGCCTGGTGCGCGACGAAGCCGCGGCGCTGGAGGCGGCGCTGCAAGAGGCGCTGACGCTCGGGGCCGATGTGATCGTGTTTGCGGGCGGGGCGTCGGTCGGCTCCGCCGACCTGGTGGCGCCGCTGCTCGATAGCATCGGCGTGCGGCTGGCGTTCGACGCGGTGCGGGTGCGGCCCGGACGGCCGGTGTTGTTCGGCGAACTGGGCGGGCGGCTCTACTTTGGCCTGCCCGGCAATCCGCTGGGCGCGATGCTTTCCTGCGCACTGCTCGTCCGCCCCGCGTTCGAACTGCTCGCCGGCCTGGATGCCGATGCGATCACGCCGGTGACGGTCTCCGCGGCTATGGGCTTTGATTATGCCGGCAAGCCGCTGCAGCTCGATTCGTTCCGGCCGGTGCGGCTGCGCGCTAACCGATTGCGCGTAGAAACGGTGGATGTGCGCTACCACGGCTCGGCCGATCTCGCTGCAGCGGCGGCGGCCGACGCCTTTGTGCATATTTCTCCCGGCGTGACGGTTCTGCCCTCGGGCGCGACGGTAGGAGTGGTGTTGCTATGATGCCGGTGGCCATTCTGGCCGGGGGCGCCAGCCGGCGCATGGGGCGCGCCAAGCCTTGGCTCGACTGGCAGGGGCAACCGCTGCTGGCGCACATGGTGGCGTTGGCGCGCGGGGCTGGAGCCACGGCCGTGGCCGTAGTTGCGCCTGCGGGCATGGAGCTGCCCGAGGTTGCGGGCACGGTGCGATTGGATGACGCAGTAACCGGCTCGGGTCCGGTGGGCGGAATTCTGGCGGCACTTGCCTGGCAGCCGCGTGTGCTGGTGCTGGCGTGCGATCTGCCGCACGTCACGCCGGAGTTTCTGCGCTATCTGATGGCGAGGAGCGAAGCCCGTGACGGCTGGAGTTGGCCCGAACATCAACCGCTGTGCGCGGTCTACACACGCGCGCTGCTGCCGTGGCTCACGGCGGTGGGATCGGGTCCGGTGCCGTCGCTCGCGGGTATTCTGGCGCAAGCGCCGCAGCAATGCCTGGCGCCGGCCGAGCTTGCCCGCTTCGGCACGCGGCTGTTTGACAACCTCAACACGCCTGCCGATTACCAGCATTTGCGTGGCGGGCTGTATGACAGTTTTGGCCGCGCCATTACCGATCTGCGGCTATCGGTGACCGAGAGCTGCAACTATCGCTGCGTTTACTGCCGCTATGGCGATCCCGGCCACACGGCCACGGAACCTTTGCCGTGGCCGCAACTGGAGCGGCTGGCGAAGGTCTTTGTCGGGCTGGGCATCCGCAAGATCCGACTGACGGGCGGCGAGCCGCTGCTGCGGGCGGGACTGGTCGAGTTCGTGCAGTTTCTGTCGGCAATGGGCGGCATCGAAACTGCGCTCACGACCAACGGCCATCTGCTGGCGCCTAAGGCGGAGGCGCTGCACGCGGCCGGGCTGAACCGGGTGACTGTGAGCCTCGACAGCCTGCAGACGGCCAAGGCGGCGCGCATTACGCGGGTGTCCGGTGGGCTGCCGCATGTGCTGGCGGCCATCCGGGCTGCTGCCGACGTGGGCCTAGCGCCGCTGAAGGTCAATGTGGTGCTGGTGCGCGGGGTGAATGACGACGAGATTGAAGACTTTGCCGCCTTCGCCCGCGAACGCGCGATCGCGCTGCGCTTCATCGAATTCATGCCTTTGGAACAGGGCGAGCTTTGGAGCCGCGAGCGCGTGGTACCGATCGCCGAGCTGCGCGAGCGCATCGAGCGCGTATTTCCGCTCGAAGCCATTGCGCCGCGCTGGAGCGAGACCGCGCGCCGCTTCCGTTTCGCGGACGGCGCACCGGGCGAGATCGGCATCATCGCGCCGGTGTCGTCGCCTTTCTGTAATCAGTGCAGCCGCGTGCGCGTGACCGCTGACGGGCAACTGCGGACGTGCCTGTTTTCACTGCGCGAATGGGATTTGCGGCCGGCGCTCGAAGCGGGCGACGAGGCTGCGCTCACCGACCTCATCCGGCGGGCGGTGCTGCTAAAAGAAGAACGCCATCATATCGGCGAGCCCGGCTTTCACAAGCCTGATCGCGCAATGGTCCGAATCGGCGGTTGAAGGGGCTCGAGGAGCGCCTGGAGTGAAGGCTCTGAGTTGCTCCGCAGACTCTGCCAGGTTTGTGGGGCGGAGGCGCGGCCCTGATCCATCCAGATCACGGCGCCGGTCATTTGCTCCAGCACATCAGGTTGGTGATCGACGGCGATGAGGGTGAAGCCGATGGCGGCGCGCCAGGCCTGAAGGGCCTCGAGCATGGCGCGCACGTTGGCGCGATCGAGGCCGGCGAAGGGCTCGTCGAGCAAGACTAGTGGCGGGCGGCGGAGCAGCATGCGCGCCAGGGCGACGCGGCGAGCCTGGCCGCCGGAGAGCTTGTGCACCGATGCGTCCCAACAGGTATCGAGCGCAAGGCGCGCGCGCAGCTCGTCCAGCCAGGCCGAGCTGGCGCCGCCAGCAAAGGTGACGTTAGCGGCGACGGTCAAGTGCGGAAACAGGCAGGGCTGCTGAGACAGATAGCCGACGCGGCGGCGATGGACCGCGAGCGGCGGCGGAAACCAGGTCTCGCCGTCGAGTGTAATGCTTCCGGCGTCGGGCGGCTCGAGGCCGGCAATACAGTTGAGGACGGTGCTCTTGCCCGCACCCGAAGGTCCGAACAGGCCCAATGAGGCACCCTCAGGGAGCGCGAACTCGGCGGCAACGCTGAGGTCGCGGCGCTGCTTGCGGATGGCGACCTCAAGCATGACGCCGCCTCGCCGCTAAATGCGCCGCCACCGGCAACGGGAGTGCTACCAGCAAAAAGATGAGCAGCAGCGGCAGGACTGCGCTGAGGCCGCGGCTTTGCAAGTCGATCCAGAGTTGCACCGGCATGCCGGCCGGATAATACGCCGTGACCACGACTGCGCCGAATTCGCCGATGGCGCGCGCCCAGGCCAGGCTGAGCGCCACCACCAGACCGGAAAGCGCCAGCGGCAGCGTGACGCGCGCGAAGACCTGGCGTGGCCGCAGCCCGAGCAGGGCCGCCTGCTCTTCGATGCCCGCGGGCACGGCGTCTAGAGCGGCGACTGCGGCCAGCACGTAGTAGCCGATGCTGACGTAGACCTGCGTCAGCACGAAGGCGAAGCCGCTGTTGGTGGTGACCATGCCCAAGCGCCAGAGCACGCCGCCCACGGCGCCTTCGGGCCGGAGCGAGAGCGTGAGCAAAATGCCCAGGGCGAGCGCGGGC
Source organism: Acidobacteriota bacterium (assembly GCA_004299485.1). Taxonomy (NCBI): domain Bacteria; kingdom Pseudomonadati; phylum Acidobacteriota; species Acidobacteriota bacterium. Next base: position 4,396 of record SCQP01000015.1, on the reverse strand, counting down.
AGCAGCATCGAGAGCAGCAGCACGGCTTGCCAGGCCAGCCGTTCCCAGCGCGCCACGCGGCGGATATAGAGCGCCAGCGGCGTGCCGATAGCGACCACGATCACCATCGCGATGGCGGTGAGCACCAGCGAGACGCGCACCGAAGCGAGCGCATCGGCGCCGGCGCCGCCGCTCCATTGCCAGGGGCCAACGTGGGCGGCGAGGCCGCTGAAGGGATAAAGAAGCAGGATCGCAAAGACGACGGCGGCCCAGCGCTTCCAGCCTCTTGGGGCCTTGGCGGGAGACCAGGCGAGCGCTGGGACACTAGACATGGCCGTAGCCTGCCTTATGCAAAATCGTTTGCGCCTCAGGCTGAGCGAGCCAGGCGACGAAGGCACGCGCGGCTTCGGGATGGGGCGCGGCGGTCAGCGCGGCGGCGTAAAAAACGAGTGGCTCCGGATGGTAGCGATGCATGCCAAAGCTCAACTCCAGTCTGGCAGATGGAGGCGAGCCGAGGCTGATGGACGCCGGCAGCGTGAGCGCCGCCAGGCCGTAGTCGGCGGGCTGAAAGCCGTAAGCGGCGGCGGCGTCAAGCTGCCCACCCTGCACCCGCGCCTCCAGCGTGCTTTCGGAGAAGATCTGCTTGGGGTTGAGCCATGGCCCAAGAATGCGGTGCGCCAGGCCGGGCTGGCGATACCAGGTTTCGGCGAGCAGGCATGTGTAGATGACGTTGCGGCCCTGCGGATCGGTACGGGGATCGGAACGGCCGAGGCGGAAGCCAGGCGCTTGCATCACCCGCCACCAGGGCTCGTGGCGGAGGGGCCGCGCCCAGCGTCCGCGTGGCGCGTACGCGAACGCCATTTCTGTGCGTGCAAACGGAATCAGATGGCCGGCTTTGCCGGCCTTTTCGACGCGCTGCATGGGCCCGGGCGTAATGCTGATAAAAACGTCGGGCGACAGCGCGCCGCCGACGATCAGCTCGGCGAGCGCGGTCGCGCCTTCGGCACGGCCGCGCAGCTCCCAACCCTGTTGCCGCGCCGCCTGCTTCAGGGGGCCTTCCATTACCGCGGCCATCGAGCCCGCGTAGGCGACGCTTACAATCATGCGCGTGCGAGCAGCGCCGTCTGGGGCGTGGGCAGCGGATGTTGTTCCAGCGAAGCGAAGCCGGCCTCGCGGAACATTTGCTCGAATTCAGCGAAGGTGTAGGCGTCGCCTTCGGCGGTTTCGGCCAGCATCGTGAGGCTGAAACTTGCAGAGAAAGGGGGAGAAATACGGTCGGGGTTGGGCACGAACTCAAGGGTAACTACGCGACCGCCCGGCTTCAGCGCCGCATGCACACGGCGCAGAAAGGGCACAATTGTAGCGGGCGCGAAGTGGTGTAAAAAGTTGCAGAGCAGCGTGAGCTCGTAGCCGTCGCCGAGCGGGGTGGTAAAAGCATCGCCGGGCAGCAGATGATAACGCGCGGCGACCCCTGCCTTGGCAGCATTGTCACGGGCCACCACCTCCAGTACCGGCCCGGCGTCGAGAGCTGTCACCTCGGCCTGCGCGGAGCGGCGGGCGAAAGCGATCCCAAACAGTCCATGGCTGGCAGCGATGTCGAGAATACGGCCATGCACGGGACCGAACCGTTCCGCCAGCATTTCTGCCTGCATGGCCATGAAGGGGCCCATGGCGCGGGCGAAGGTGATCCAGTGCGGATAGTCGGCGACGGGTCCGGTGCCGGGTGCGCCGCCATTCCGCACCGCGGCGGCAAGCTCCTGGAAAGCATGCATCTGCTCCGGCGCAAGCAGGAACTCGGCCACGCCGCCCAAATACGCGGGGGATTGGCGATCGAGGAACAGGGCCGCGTCCTCCGCCAGGCGGTAGCGAGCGGCATCTTTGACCAGGAGGCCTTCGATGCACAAGAAGTCGCAGAGTATGCGAACGCCACGCTCGGGGAGGCGGAGCTGCTGCGCGGCCTGCGCCGCGGTGCGCGGAGCGGCTGCAAGGGTTGAAAACAGGTTAAGGTCAATCGCAGCCTTCAGGGCAGTGCTGCGCTGGAAGGCCATCATGCAGGCGTAGATGCGCTCGGGGGTGGGGCCGGGCAAAGAGGGGGAAACTGGGGTGCTCATGATGAGAATATAGCAGGCGGTGGAATTCATTGATCGCGGGCACCCAGCGCGGGTGCGCCGCGCGGCCCGCGCTGGGCGGACCTCATGGCGCCGGGACGGGGGCGAAGTGGATCTGCATGCGGACCGGGTCGATACGGTCGACGCGGACGGTGAGGCGAGCACCCAGGCGGTAGCGGCGGCGGGAGCGCTCGCCGATCCACTCCTGGGTGGCGCTGCGGAAATAGTAGCGGTCGTCATCGAGAGCGCTGGCGGGGACGAGGCCCTCGATGAACTGATCTTCCAGCTCGACGAAAAAGCCGTCGCGGTTGGCGTGCAGGATGAGGGCAGGGAACTCGTCGCCGAGGCGCTGCTCCATGAAGCGGACTTTTTTCCAGTCCATCAGTTCGCGTTCGGCATCATCGGCTTCGCGTTCCTGCTCGCTGCAGCGGCGGCACTTTGGTTCCAGAGATTCACGCGAACGGAGGTCGGGAGGCGGTTGCTCGCTGGCCAGCAGGGACTTGAGGATGCGGTGGACCATCAGGTCGGGGTAGCGGCGGATGGGCGAGGTGAAATGAGTATAGCAATCGGTGGCGAGGGCGAAGTGACCGGCGTTGTTGGCGGAGTAGCGGGCCTGCTTGAGCGAACGCAGCATGAGAAACGACAGAATGCGCTCCTCGGGCTTGCCGGCGACTTTTTCGGCCAGGCGCTGGTAATGGCGCGGCGAGATGCGGAACTTGCCTTCCTGTGGAATCGACACGCTACGGCCGCCTACCCGCATTTGCTTTACGGGGAGTGGCCCCAGGCCAAGCGAATAGCCGAAGGCGGCGGCGGTTTGCTCGAAATCGAGGACCTTTTTCAACTCCGGCTGCTCGTGAATGCGGTAAACCGACTCGACGATTGATTGGCGCGGGGCCTGGCGTGGCTGCGCCACGCCACCCGCTTGAGGCTCGGCCGGGTTGGGGGCCCCGGGGTCCCCAGCCCGGCCTGCGCCTGCGGCACGCAGATGGCGGGCGACGGTTTCGGCGGCGGCGAGCATGAACTCTTCGATGAGGCGATGGGCGATGTTGCGCTCGGATTTGACGATGGAGCGCATCAGGCCGAACTCGTCAAAAGCGATTTCGGGTTCGGGCAGATCGAAGTCGATGGAGCCGCGGCGCATGCGGGCGGCATAGAGCACTTTCTGCAGCGCGGCCATGGCCTCGAAGCCTGCAACCAGGGGCGCGAACTCGTGGCGCAGCGCGGTGTCGCCTTCGAGGATGGCGTTGACCTGGGTATAGGTCATGCGGGCGGCGGAGCGGATGACGCCGGGCATGAGCTCATGGCTGACGATCTTGCCCTCGGCGTCAATTTCCATGAGGCAGGACATGGTCAGCCGGTCTTCGTGCGGCCGCAGACTGCAGAGGTTGGTCGAGAGCTCGAGCGGCAGCATGGGCACGGCGCGGTCCGGGAAGTAGACGGAGGTGCCGCGCTGGCGGGCATCTTCGTCGATGGCGGAGCCGGGCTGGACGTAATGGGCGACGTCGGCGATGTGCACTTGCAGCTCGAAGTGGCCGCCGGCGAGGGGACGGACGAGGACGGCGTCGTCGAAATCGCGGGCCGACTCGCCGTCGATAGTGACGATGGGCAAGGAACGGAAATCACGGCGGTCGAGCAGGACCGCTTCCGCGATGGCGGCGGGAATCGCCGCCGCCTCCGCCAGCGCGGACTCGCTGAAGCGGTGGGGCAGGTAATGCTTGCGGATGATGATCTCGACGTCGACGCCGAAATCGTCGCGGCGGCCGAGGACTTCGAGGATGCGACCCTGCGCGGGCGCGACGCCGGTGGCGAAGCGCGTAAGCTCGACATCGACCACCATGCCGTCGAGGTCGCCGGAAGTGTGCGCGCGGGACTGGTCACCGATGACGCGGTGGCGCGAGGGCTTGCCAGGCTTCGCCTGGCCTTCGGACGATATGCGGATGCGCTCGCGCAAGCGCGCATCGAGCGGCTGGACGTAGTCGCCGCGCACATCGCGGTGAAAGATGCCGACCACGGACGTATGTGCCCGCTGCAGGATGTTGACGACCTGACCTTCGAGCCGGTCGGCGCGACTGCCGGGCCGCACGCGGACGCGGACGCGATCGCCGGGCATCGCTCCCGCTACGAACGGTGGCGGGATAAAAACATCGGCCCCGGAGGGCAACGCTGGATCGGGCGTGACGAAGGCATACCCGTCGCGGTGCAGGGAGATTGTGCCTTCGAGATCGCGCGGGTGGCTCGCCACCCCTAGCGGGGACGCTGGCTTTCGCTCGCTGTGTCGTGCTTTGCTCCCGGGCAGAGCACGGCCGCTG